>CALGEF010000313.1 GCA_937881755.1 uncultured Acidobacteriota bacterium | reverse complement strand
CGCGTCGCCTGTCCATTGCTTGTAGAGAAAGGCAAGGTTGGGATGCAAGCCAAATCCCTCCGAGAGCGGAAGAACGCCGTTGGTTTCGCCCGGGGGCGCCAGCGCGAGCTTGCCGCGCGCGGCGCGGTAGTGCGCGTCGCCATAGGGGACGACGGCTGCGAGCCCGTCCAGTGCGCCGCGCAAGATGACGAGGACAAACTTGCGGTCTCCGGCCTGCCGGGAAACCGTCAGGGCGCCTGCGGAACCCGCGAGGAACATGGCGCCCCCCGCCAGCAGCGCCGCGCGCCGCGTAATCAGAGGAAGGGTCATCACGGGTCTCCTACCGGCGCTGGAATTCGGGGCTCATGAGAGCGAGCGTCAACCCTTGCGATACGCTCTCGGCACGGGCGATGCTCTGCACCGTGGCGATAGAGAGCGCTGGCCCGAGTGCGGCGCGCGCGAGACTTTCCGGGCGAACCTTACTGCCAAGTCTGTCGGCAAAGGCCTGCGCCCACTCGACGCGTTTGATCACGGCGTCCGGACCTGCCCAGCTGTCCGCGTCGTCGGGCCAGCCTTCGGGCGATGGGGCTTGAAAAGGCACCTGCCCAAGCAGACCATAGGCTGCAATGATCCCCTTGCGTTCGATCTGCGAAAGGCCAGTGAAGCGCAACGCGGACAAGAAAAACTCATTGGGAGATTTGAACTTCTGCCCTTCGGGATTCCAAGCGTCCTCCAGCGAGATCAGTGTCTTGTGCAGCGCCGGCAAGCTGCCGCCACTGATCCGAAAACTCTTCGCCAGCGCCTCGACGGCCGCAGCAGGCGGATTGTCCGAAATGAAATGGCGGGCAAGTTTCGTGGCAACGCGCTGCGCCGTGGACGGATGACTGGCGAGGTCGCGCAGGATGGTTTCGCCTTGCCCTTCACCTGCCTGGTTGTAGCGCTTTCCCATCACCGTCCGGGTGCCCGGTTCGTGGAAGCGGTCCACGAAGATGAAGTCGCCCGGGTCTGCGCCGGGCACCAGCAGCCTCGTGCGCGCGCCTGCCAGCGACCAGCCGGTCAGCGCCTGGGCAAACTCGGTGACATCGGCCTGCGTATAGCCGCCATGCGCGCCTACTGTTTGGAGCTCAAGGATTTCGCGGGCGAGGTTTTCGTTGAGGCCCTTGTCGCGGCGCTTTCCGGCTTTCGAGTTCGGCCCCATCGACTGGGCCTGATCGAGATAAAGCAACATGCCGGGATGCCGGGTCGAGGCGATCAGCAGATCGGCGAAGGTGCCCGTCATGCCGGGCCGGATCACTTCCCGCTCGAATACCCCGGCAAAGGGAATGGTGACTGCCTTGTTCGCAGAGACCGTGAAGTGGTTTGACCAGAACAGGACAAGACGCTCCGCGAAACTTGCCTCGGTCGTGAGCCCGCGAAGGGTGCGCGCCTCAATTTCAGCAAAGAGGATTTCCCGCAATTGCTGGCGCGGTTTGAGAATGGCTTCCTCTTGCGCCTTCGGGCTCATCTCGCCCGCTTTGCCTGCTGTCTTTTTCTTCTGGTCTTCAAGATAGCCGCCGAGCGCTTCGGCGGCGCTGCGGGTGGTAGGCAAACCGCCCGGGGGCAGCGTGAAGCTCGACGTGCGCGTCAGTTGCTGCGCCAGCCAGTCTTTCGGGTCTGTCGTTTCCGCATCAAGCTCACCCGGCCGGGCACCCAGCCCAAAGCGGTTGACAGCAATCGACGCGGCAAGAGTTTGGGGCATGGTTGGCTCGCTGTGTTTCGAATTTAACGAGACAGGCAGGTTGATCCGTCGTTTGCAATAAAAAATAATGCAAATGCCTCGTTTCGGCGATGAGCTGCCTGATAGCGTTAACGAGGCTCTGTCGGCTATCGCCGGGATTACTGCCGTCCGGCAGTTTGGATTACGCGCGCTTTCCCACCGTCTGGTTCGCCCGTCCGGCCGTCAGCAGGCGACCGGCCCTCATATCTGAAGACTTCTCAAAACACGCCCGCCAGTACGGCCCGGCCGCGACCGGGCTCGCCTCCGCCGGGTCCATTTCCGAAGGCCGGCGCTGCCTGACTTTGCGTAAGCGCCTCACGACATGTCCGGGCCCCTGCCCCCAACTTATCACCAGACGA
>CALGEF010000312.1 GCA_937881755.1 uncultured Acidobacteriota bacterium | reverse complement strand
GGGCGAGGCTGGTGCGGAAGAGGTCGCGCGAGCCAAAGAAGACTGTCTCGGCCGAGATCGGATCATTGCGGGGGTCGCCCTGGGGGAACGGGAAGTTCAGCTCGCCATCATGGATGACATAGCCAAAACCCGGCTCCAGCGACCAGCCCTGCGCGAAGTCCCAGTTCCAGTGCAGACCGGCCCCGCCGAAGTTCGTGTCACCGGCAGTGTTGACGCTGCCCATCACATAGGGGCGCGGGTTCCAGATAATGTTGAGAAAATCCGGAGAGTTTAAAACAACTTCGCCGCTGATACTGGGCCCATCTTCCTTGTTCGCATTATCGCAACTGGCGATGCACACATTATGCTGGACGACGCCGAGGCGGACTTCATCGACCGGACCTGCCCTTGCGGCCATCGCGGGCAACGCGGCAAGGATCAGGGAGAGGGCAAAGCGGTGCATGGGCGCTCCTTCTTCAATTGTATTCCATCAGGCATCGCGCCCAAGCGCCGGGTTCGTCAAGTGTAGCGGGAGGCCGCGGGCCTAGAAGTTCAGCACCTTCACGTAACGCACCTGTGGCAGGGCATCGAGTTTTTCGATGACCGAGGCGGGCGGCATGGAGTCGATACCGATCAGCGCGATGGCCTCTCCGCCCGCCGCCTGACGGCCCAGATGGAAGGTTGCAATGTTGACCTTCGCTTCGCCGAGCATCTGGCCGAGCGCGCCGATGAAGCCCGGCTTGTCGATATTGTTGACGTAAAGCGTGAAGGGCGAGAAATCGCCTTCGAGCGCCATGCCCTTCACTTCGACGATGCGCGGCTTGCCGCCGATCAGCGCGCCGGCGAGCGTGCGCCAGCCGCCTTCCGGCGAATTTTTCGTAGCCTTGGTTTTCACCCTGATGCGGATCAGGCTGTCATAGACGGGGCTGGATTCGGTCTTGGTCTCGGTCAGCTTGACGCCGCTCTCATGCAGGATCGCCGGAGCGGAGACCATGTTCACGTCGCCGCGCGAGGTGCGCAGAAGACCGGACAGGAGCGCGGCCGTCAGCGGCTTGCGGTTGAGGTCCGCGACCTCGCCTTCATACTCGATGACAACCTCGTCATATCCGTAGTCGGAGATTTGACCTGCAAACGAGCCGATTTTTTCAGCGAGCGCAGCAAACGGCTTCAGGCGCGGCGCTTCCTCGGCCGTCACCGACGGCATATTAAGCGCGTTGGTGACGGCGCCGGTGAGAATGTAGTCGGCCATCTGCTCGGCCACCTGAAGCGCGACGTTTTCCTGCGCCTCGACCGTGGCTGCGCCGAGGTGCGGCGTCGCCACGAAGTTTTTCGCGCCGAACAGCACGTTTTCCTTGGCAGGCTCGACCGCGAACACGTCAAATGCCGCGCCGGCGAGATGGCCGCTCTCGAGGAGATCACGCACCGCCGCCTCATCGACCAGACCGCCGCGGGCGCAGTTGACAAGGATGAGACCCTTTTTGGTTTTCAGGAGCGCCTCACGCGACAGGACGTTCCTCGTTTGATCCGTTAGCGGAACATGCAGCGTGATGACGTCCGCCCGGGCGAGCAAGGCTTCAAGATCCACTTTCTCGACGCCAAGCTCCACGGCGCGCTCCTCCGTCAGGAACGGGTCATACGCCACGACCTTCATCTTGAGACCAATGGCGCGTTCGGCGACGCGGCTGCCGATGTTTCCGCAACCTATCAGGCCGAGCGTCTTGTAGGAGACTTCAAGGCCCATGTAGCCGGACTTCGGCCACTTTCCGGCCTGCGTGTCGTTGTTGGCCGCCGGGATCTGGCGGGCGGCGGCGAACATCATCGCGATGGCGTGCTCGGCTGTGGTGATGGCGTTGCCAAACGGCGTGTTCATCACCACGACACCCCTGGCGGTGGCAGCCTTAATGTCGATATTGTCGACGCCGATACCGGCCCGGCCGATGACCTTGAGGTTGGTGGCCGCTGCGATCACGTCGGCGTCCGGCTTGCAAGCGGAACGAACCGCAAGGCCGTCATACTGAGGAATGATCTTGATCAGTTCTTCCTTGGACAGACCAACTTTGATGTCGGTTTCTATGCCGCGCGCCTTGAAGATTTCGACGGCGGCGGGGGAGAGGGTGTCTCCGATGAGGACTTTAGGCATGTTGTTTCATTCTCCGGAAAAAAGCTTACGCCAGTCTTCCCGCGTCAGGCGGTGGACCAGGCAGACATCGTCATCTTCACCCAGTTCCCGAATGCCTTCTGGCCGGAAACCGAGACGTTGGTAGAAAGTGTGGGCCCGCGTGTTCGACACGAGCGGATCGATAATGATGGCCCTCACATCCGCATCCCGGAAGCAGGCTTCGATGGCGAGACGCATGACCTGCCTCCCGAACCCCTGCCCGCGATCGGCAGCGCTTCCGATCCAGATATCAATGGCGCGCAGATGGGGCTGAACCTCACGCCAATACATAGTAGGCTCCGTATGCGGATCAATGACTTGCAGACCCGCGATGGGCCGCCCGTCCAGCTCGGCGATGAAATACTGGAAGTCATGCCGCACAAGCGCCAGTTCGTCCGGCCAAGAGGTCTCACCGAACGCCTTGGGGGCGTCCGGATCATCGGACGTGGCTGAAATAACGTCCGGCTCCAGATCCCACAGATCCAGAAGCGGCACGTCATTCAGTGTTGCAGGTCTGAGCACGATCATCTCGAGCGTCCCGGCTTCAGGCGGCCTCCATAGCCGCCCGAGGTCTGTGGGCCCTTAGAGCTTTGCCGCTTCCTCGTGAAAGGCCCAGTCGAGCCAGGGGAGCAGCATCTCCACATCGGACGGCTCAACCGAGCCGCCGCACCAGATGCGCAGACCAGGAGGGGCCTTGGCATAGCCGGCAGCATCGAAGCAGGCATTTTCTGCTTCGAGACGCTTGATGAACTTCTTGATGAAGTCGCGCTGGCCTGCCTCATCGAGTTTGGCAACTCGCGGGTCGACGATCCTGAAGGTGACGCCGGTATTGGACCGGACCGCTTCATCCGCACAGAGGAACTGGACCCAGTCCGTCTTCTTTTCCCAATCCGTCAAGATACGGAGGCTTTCATCCGAACGCGCCTTGACCTGCTTCCAGCCGCCGAGTCCTTCGGCCCAGTCGAGCGCTTTCAGGTAGTCCTCTACGCACATCATCGAGGGCGTGTTGATGGTGGCGCCTTCGAACAGCTCTTCGTCCAGCTTGCCGCCTTTGGTCATGCGGAAGAGTTTCGGCAGCGCGCGGTCCGGCGTATAGCTTTCGAGGCGGCGCACGGCGTTCGGTGACAGGATCAGCATCCCGTGCGCAGCTTCCCCGCCGAGGCATTTCTGCCAGCTATAGGTGACCACATCGAGCTTTTCCCACTCAATGTCCTGGCTGAAGGCCGCCGAGGTCGCATCGCAGATCACGACACGGTCCGGGTTCGGCTTGATCCAGTCCGCATTCGCCACACGCACGCCGGACGTGGTACCGTTCCACGTGAAGATGATGTCGGCGTTGTCGCGGGCTTTCGAGAAGTCCGGCAGCGCGCCGTAATCGGCGGTGTAGGTCTTGCAGTCGCCGAGCTTGAGCTGCTTGGTCGCGTCCGTAACCCAGTCCGAGCCGAAGCTTTCCCAGGCGAACACGTCGACCGGTTTGGCGCCGAGCATCGACCACATGCACATCTCGACGGCGCCGGTATCGGAGGCCGGCACGATGGCGACGCGGTAGCCTTCCGGCAAGCCCAGGACCAGCTTGGTGCGGTCAATCGCGGCTTTGAGTTTTTTCTTGGCGTCGCCCGAGCGGTGCGACCGGCCGAGGGCGGCGGTCTCGAGGTTCTGGAGCGAAAATCCGGGATATTTGGCGGTGGGGCCCGAGGAAAAATGCGAGCACGCCGGGCGCACGACCGGCTTGGCGGTAGGCATCGTCATCTGTTTTACTCCTATCCTTACAGATAGGCTGGGCGCCGTTGGGGGCGCCTGGCCCGCCGGTGGTGTCTCACAAAACGGCGGTGTCCGCAAACGCCATTTTCGTGACGTGGCGGGAGGTGACCTGAGAAGCAATACGGTTATGGTGGCCTCCAGAGTTCAGCTGCTGGAGGGCGCCCATGCGTAACCTGTTGATTTCATCCGCAATCCTGCTTGCGGCCGCGTGCGCCAGCCCTCCCCCTGCCGAGACCCCGGCGGAACAGGCCGCAACCCCCGCCGCTCCGGCCGGCTTCAAGACGTACACCGCGCAGCAGCTTTACGACACGGTCAGCTATAGCGTTGCCGCGGGCCGCGGCCGGTGTTTCGCGCCCGATGGCCAGTCCCTGCTCATTAGCTCGGACGAAACCGGCATCTTCAATGCCTACACCCTGAGCCCCGACGGTACGAAAACCGCGCTGACACAATCGGCGGAAAACTCCACCTATGCCGAATCCTACTTTCCCGGGGATGGCCGGGCGCTGGTGGAGGCGGACGGCGGCGGCAACGAGCTGAGCCATCTTTACGTGCGTGAAGCCGATGGAACGCTGAAGGACCTGACGCCGGGCGAGAAGACGCGCGCCTATTTCCTCGGGTGGGACCGGAGCGGCGAGACGTTCTATGCGGCGACCAACGCGCGGGACGAGGCGACCGACGATGTCTACACTTATTCTTCCGCAGACTACAGCAGCCGGATGATCTACCAGAATGACGGTCTGGAAATCGGCGCAATCAGCCCGGACGGCAGGCTGCTGGCGCTGGTCGAGAACGTGTCCAGCGCGGACGCCAATCTCTACCTGTATGACCTGGGCGCCGCCTCTCCGGCAAAGACGCTGATTACGCCGCACGACGGCAACATCGCCTACACGGCCTATGGCTTCACGCCGGACAGCCAGAAATTGGTATACGGAACAAACGAACACAGCGAGTTCACCGAAGCCTGGACGCATGATGTGGCCACCGGCGAGAAGGCCGCGCTGGTCTCCGCAGACTGGGATGTGCTGGCGGTGAGCTATTCGCCCACCGGCCGCTACCGCGTCAGCACGGTCAATGCGGACGGTCTCTGGGAAGTCACCTTCCTCGACACCGTGACAGGCGAGCCGCTTGCCCTGTCCGGCCTTCCGGACGGCGAGGTGACGCAGGTCTGTTTCAATGATGACGAGACGCGCGTCGCCTTCGGCGTCAACACCGATACTTCTCCGCGCAACATCTATACGGCTGACCTTGCAACCGGAGTCGCCACGCGCCTGACCAATGCGCTCTCGCCGGCCATCGACGAAGCCAACCTCGTCACCGCCTCGATCGTGCGCTACCCGAGCTTTGACGGGCTGGAGATACCCGCCATATTCTACGTGCCGAAGACAGCGTCTGCCGACACACCGGTTCCGGCGATCGTCTGGGTGCATGGCGGGCCCGGCGGGCAGAGCCAGAAGGGGTACGCGGCGGATATCCAGTTCCTCGTGAACAATGGCTACGCCGTTCTCGCCGCCAATAACCGGGGCTCCTCCGGCTACGGAAAAACTTTCTTCCACATGGATGACAAGCGTCACGGGCAGGAAGACCTCCAGGATATAGTCTGGGGACGGACCCTTCTTGAGTCGCTCGACTATATCGACGGCGACAGGATCGGGATCCTGGGCGGTTCGTACGGCGGCTTCATGACAGCCGCGGCGCTCGCCTTCGAACCGGAAGCGTTCGATGTCGGCGTCAACATTTTCGGCGTCACGAACTGGGTGCGCACGCTCGAGAGCATCCCCGCCTGGTGGGGCTCGTTCCGCGTCGCGCTCTATGACGAGATGGGTGACCCGGCGACCGATTCCGAGCGCCACCGCGCGATCTCGCCGCTGTTCCATGCGTCGAACATCGTGAAGCCCATGCTGGTGGTGCAGGGCGCCAACGATCCGCGTGTACTGCAAGTGGAAAGCGACGAAATCGTCGCCGCCGTACGCGCCAACGGGGTGGCGGTGGAATATGTCGTGTTCCCGGACGAAGGGCACGGTTTCCAGAAAAAGGTGAACCGGATTACCGCCGCAGAGGCCTATCTCGGGTTCCTCGACAAATACCTGAAAGGCAAAGCGGCAAGCCCCGCCCCGGCCGCAACAGAATCTCTAAACTGACGCCTGCCTTGCGCCGCTGGCGGGAGGATGGTTCACTCGGGGGATGAGCATAGACATCCTCCCCCTGTCCGGCACGCTGGGCGCTGAAATCTTCGGGCTGGACCTGCAGTCCGGCCTGTCGAATGCGGAGTTCGACCGCGTCCATCAGGCGTTTCTGGATTACAAGGTCATCGTGATGCGGGGCCAGAAAGCCCTTCAGCCGGACCAGCACAAGGCGTTCGCGCGCCGCTTCGGCACGCTGAACATCCACTCCTATGTGAAGGGGATGAAGGACCATCCGGAACTCCTCGAGATCATCAAGGAGAAAGAGGATAAGGTGAACTTCGGCGGCGGCTGGCACACCGACATGAGCTTCGAGGAGACGCCAGCCCTCGGCTCCATCCTCCACGCCATCGAGCTGCCGCCCTATGGCGGGGACACGCTGTTTGCCGACCAGCAGGCGGCCTATAACGCGCTGTCGCACGGCCTGAAGGCCACGCTGGCGGGCCTCAAGGCAGTCCATTCGGCCAGCCGCGAATACAGCACCCACGGTGCCTCCGCGCAGAAGCGCCAGTCGATGGAAACCTCCGAGGCGGGAGACGCGCCGGAATTCGAACACCCGGTCATCCGCACGCATCCGGAAACGGGCCGCAAGGGCCTCTACGTGAACCCTGCCTTCACCCTGCGCTTCGCCGATTGGTCCACGCGCGAGAGCAAGCCGCTGCTGGACTACCTGTTCAACCTGTCCCGCGAGGAGCGTTTCACTTGCCGTGTGCGCTGGCAGGCGGGCGACGTGACGATGTGGGACAATCGCTGCACCTGGCACTATGCCCTGAATGATTATCCCGGCCACCGCCGCCATATGCGGCGCGCCACCGTGAACGGCGACAAGCCGGTCTAGGCTGCCGGCGGCAGAAGGCCGAGCGTGATCGCTGCCTGCCCGAAGAAATACAGGAACCAGACCGCCTAGGAGAGCAGCTTCTGGGGCGGCGCCTCCACCGGGCGGCAGAACAGCTGGCGCGCAAGGATCGCGTCCGAGGCGATGAACATCAGAGCGCCGACGGTGACCAGCCGGTAAGCGGCAGGCAGCGAGATGGCGGCAGCGCCCATCATGAGGATGACGGCGCCGTAAGCGAGAATCGGCACGCGCATCTTGCCGAGCCAGGGCATCAGCCACCGGATATAGGCTGCGCCGCCGAGCACGAGCGCAGCCTGGCCAATCTTGACCGGCCAGCTCCAGCCCGCGCCCTCCCCCAGTTGCCAGAACACGATGACGTAGAAGACGTGCGCCAGGAAGAAAGCCGCCATGCCCGGCAGCAGCCAGCGCTCCGGCTTTCCGGCAAGGAAAGCATCACCCACTGCAGACGCGGCCAGCGCGGCCCAGAGAAGCCACATCGCACCAGAGGCAAAGGCGATCAGCGCGAGGATCGCGACGCCGGAAACTTTCAGGACGGCGCGGGCGGCGCCTTCACCCCGGAAGCTGTACAAAAATCCAAAGGCCAGCGCGGCGAGGCTGGCGGTTGCGAAGGCGGCCAAGAGCGCAGGGACGCTCAGGTCTTGTCTCCGATGGGCTCCGGCAGGCGCAGCAGGCGGCGTGCCATCACGCGGTGGCGTTCCTTGACGTGCGAGCCGACCACACCGAGCGCGGTGGCGAGCACGGCGGCGTCATCGGTAAAGCCGAGGCCGACAATGACATCCGGCAGCATGTCGGCCGGCATGACAAAATAGGCCGCCGCCGCAAACAGCACGGCCTTCGCCTTGGCGGGCGTCAACGGGTCGCGGGCGCAGTAATAGGCGCTGGCGAGGTCGTCCGCGAACGGAAGCTGGCCGGCCAGGCGCAGCAGCTTGGGAATCAGGCCGCGCGCCACGCGCTCATTGCGCTGGATCGACTTGGGAAGGTACACGCCGCCTTCGCCCTTCACCGTATTGATGATTTCCGCTGCGTCAGTCATTGCGCTCTCCTAGCGGCATTATAGTGCAGTGCAGTCATACCCGATAAGTCGGTCAACATCAAAGGAAGGCAGCTGCCCATGGAACTGAACTCGAACATCTCCGCCGTCATCACGGGTGGCGCTTCCGGCCTCGGGGCCGCAACCGCCCGCAAACTGGCCTCCTACGGCGTCAAGGTCGCCCTGTTCGACCTCAACGCAGAAAAAGGCGAAGCTCTCGCCAGGGAACTCGGCGGCGTTTTCTGCAACGTCAACGTGACCGATGAAGCCTCGGTCGATGCCGGTTTCGCCAAATCCCGCGCCGCCATCGGCCAGGAGCGGATCCTGATCAACTGCGCCGGCACCGGCAACGCGATCAAGACCGCCAGCCGCAACAAGGAAACCGGCGCGCCGGAACACTTCCCGCTCGATAAGTTCAACCTGATCATCCAGATCAACCTCGTCGGCACCTTCCGCTGCATCGCCAAATCGGCCGCCGGCATGCTGACGCTCGATCCGATCGACGGCGAGCGCGGCGCAATCGTGAACACCGCCTCGGTTGCCGCCGAAGACGGCCAGATCGGCCAGGCGGCCTATTCCGCCTCCAAGGGCGGCGTCGTTGGCATGACGCTTCCGATCGCGCGCGACCTCAGCCGTGATTTCATCCGTGTGAACACAATCCTGCCGGGCATCTTCAACACGCCGCTGCTGGCCGCCGCACCGGAGCCCGTGAAAGCCGCCCTCGGCGCGCAGGTGCCGCACCCGGCCCGTCTCGGCCATCCGGAGGAGTACGCTTCGCTGGCTGCCGAGATGTGCCGCAACGCCTATTTCAACGGCGAAGACGTCCGCCTCGACGGCGCCATTCGCATGGCGCCTCGTTAATTGATTGCTCGCGGGGCTTTCGCCCTTGAGCAATGGACTTGGAAAGCCCGCTCTCCGGAGCGGGCTTTTTTGTTAACCGAGCGGCGCAGACGGATCGCGCACGCGCATGAGGCCGTTGGAGACCATCGTCATAACGACTTCCCCGTGCTGGTTGGTGACGGTCTGCTTCGTCTTGGTGAGGCCCATGTCGGGGCGGGATTTCGAACGACGCTTGTCGATCAGTTCCATCTCGACCAATAACTCGTCGCCCGGATAGACGGGCTTCACCCATCTGAGTTCGTCGATGCCGGGAGAGCCAAGACCGGCGGTCGGCTCGGTATCCTTCCAGGTGTCGACCATCAGCCGCATCACCATCGCGCCGGTATGCCAGCCGGACGCCGAAAGACGGCCAAAGAACGTGTCCTTCGCGGCCTCGTCATCCAGATGGAAAGGCTGGGGATCATACTTAGCGGCGAACTCGATCACCTCTTCGCGTGTCACCTTGTAGGTGCGCGAGGCGCGCGTGCGCGTGCCGATCACCATGTCTTCGAAGTATTTCATGCGCCCTGCCCTGCGTGTCCTGACCGGCCGGAGGTTGCCGCAACCCACCGCATTGGCAAGCCTGACGCAGCGGGAGGGGATGCGGCGGCCAACGGCGGCGCTAGAACAGGCGCGAGACCGCGACAGGAGTGTGATGTGGAATTCGATGACGTTGTGCGGGGCCGCCGCAGCATCCGGGGCTACCAGAAGAAGCCGGTTCCGAAAGCGCTTATCCGGGAAATCCTCGAGATCGCGATGCGCGCGCCCACCTCGCTGAACACCCAGCCCTGGAACTTCTATGTCGTCACCGGCGAGGTGCTCCAACGGATTCGCGCCGGCAATGTAGAGCGCAACCTGGCCGGCGTGCCGCACAGCCGCGAATTCCGCCTCGGCCCGGAATATGCCGGCGAGCACCGCAAGCGCCAGATCGAGATCGCGATCCAGCTGTTCGAGGCGATGGGCATCGAGCGCGACAACAAGGAAAAGCGCAATGACTGGATCCTGCGCGGGTTCCGCCAGTTCGATGCACCGGTCTCCATCGTCATCACCTATGATAAGTCGATCCAGGGCAGCGACATCGCGCCGTTCGATTGCGGCGGCGTGGTCAACTGCCTCGTCAACGCGGCCTGGAACCGGGGACTTGGCTGCGTGATCAACTCTCAGGGCATCATGCAGAGCCCGGTGGTACGCGCCGAAGCCGGCATCCCGGACGACCAGGTGATTCAGACCTGCGTGGCGATGGGTTGGCCGGATGATACTTTCCCGGCCAACGCCGTTGTCTCGAAACGCAAGTCGGTGGACGAAGCCGCGGTATTCCGCGGGTTCGAGGACTAGGCCGCCGCTCTGGCCGGCCTGATGCGGCTGTTGCGCAGCAGGAGCGCGGGGGTCAGCGACACGGGGATTCTAACCAGCAGGATCTGCGTGAAGGTGATCGGCATGCGCAAGAGCGGGTTGGCGTACATCTTCGCAAAATCCTGCGCCTTGGCCAGCTCTGCGGCGATCTCGGCCTCGCCGGCGCCGCAGGCTCTGGCCGCCTCGACGAGATGCTCGGCATACATCCTGCCGAAATCCATGCTGCTGATGGCACGCGTAGCTTCCCGGGCCGGCACGTAGAGGACGCCCGCCACGGCGCTGATTCCGAGACGCATAAGGAAGGCCGGCAGGAACTTAATGACGCCGCCATTCACCACATCACGCCGGCGCTTGATCGCATGGAAGATGATGCTGAGCACCGCCAGCATCGTGGTGTAGCCGATAACCATGCCGGGCGCGCCGCTCGGGTAGGCATCGCCGAGTGCCACCGCCAGGAGAATCGCCGGGATACCGACGATCAGGCCGGCGATGACGCCGTCGTCCAGGATGCGTCGCAATCAGAGGAACTCCGTTGCGGGTTGCCCGGCAAACCATCCGTCAGCAGCGCGTTGCCATAATCGCCCGAAAGGGTGATTTTCGCCTTATCACCCGTGATTTCATGGCAAAAGGCCAGGCTCCCTTGCCCGGGCGAGCGCGGCGGAGCGGGGGCTTACTTCCAGTTTTTCGGGGACACGGGCGACATGGGTTTTCACCGTGTTGGACGAAACGTTCAGGCGCGGCGCAATTTCCTTGTTGGAGAGGCTGTCGGCGATGAGGGGCAGAACGTCCATTTCCCGCGCGCTGGGCATCCGGATTGCCATCGAAGGCCGGGCCCGCCGCCTGCCTGCGAAAATCCGCGCGCCTGCCCAGGCGCCGAGGCCCGGAAAGCCGCCTGAAATCCGGAAGATCTGCAGCTCGCCGGGAACAGTGCGAGCGAAGCGCAGATAGTCGAGCCAGGTCAGTGCGAGGGCGCTGGCTGCCAGCACCATGTAGACCGCGCGGCATTGAACCCGTCGGCGAGACGGCGTGTGGCAGGGCGTGTTTTCAACATTTTTCCCTCCCTTCGACTCGCAGGCATAAAATACTGCGCCGCGAATTCTTTGCAGGGGTGTGCCAAAAATTCTCATTTTCTGTCAGGGATTCTCACCCTCTCTCGCACGCAGAAGGCCCGCTCGGTCCGAGCGGGCCTTTGGGTTTTCGAGCGAGGCGAAGCGTTACTGGCCGTTGCGCTGCTTCACGCCTTCTTCGTCAGCGATGGCGCGGTCGGCCTCGTTGAACTCGACAGCCGGCGCCGCGCCCTTGCCATAGGCGCGGGCTTTCTGGGCGAGGTTGTCCATCGACTCCTGCATCCTGCCCTGGCCGACGGCCATGGTTTTCGACGATGCCATGCCGACCGATTCTGCGTCCGAGAAGCTGGCGAACTCAGCGCCGAGGAATACGACTTCCCAGCCGCGGGCGCGGGCCCGGTCGAGGGCCGCCCTGGCGCCCTGGTTGGTCAGTTCGCTGGAGGAGTTTTCGAGGCCGTCCGTCATGATGACGATCACGGCTTTCCCGGGCGCGTCGGCTTCGGCGCGGTTCACGATGCGGCCGATGGCGTCATAGAGGGGCGTCATGCCGCGCGGGTTGGCTTCGTCATTCGTCACATCCGCCCATTTCGCAGGATCGACCTTGTCGCGCAGCACATCGAATTGCAGGCCGTCCTGGTGGTCGAACACGGCGAGCGTGACAGCGGTCTTGATATCACCGCCGGCGATTTCGGCGCCCGGCGCATCCGCCGCGAAGCTGTCGGCATAGGCGTTCACCGAGGTCAGCGCCTCGTCCCAGATGTCGGACATCGAGCCTGTCCGGTCGAGCAGGATGTACGACTGGACCGTATCGGATTTCGGCGGTTTCGGCAGGATCTTGGCCTGCGAGGTAGCGGCGAGTGCAAAGCCTGCGGCCACGGCAATCAGTGTTCTGGAGAATTTCATATTGCGTCCCTTCCCTTGTTTGGTGAGGGAAAGCTGCGCCCCGAATGAGGCGCGTCTGTGTCGTGATTCTGCCGAAGCCAAGGAAAAGGGCCGCCTTTTGAGAGGCGGCCCTTCCTGAATTTGGCCACTAGCTGAACAGCCGTTCAGACTTCACCCGTCAGGGGACGGATTAACTGCCCTTGCGGCGCTTCACGTCCTCTTCGCCGGATTCCTGGCGATCCTCGGCGTTGAAGTCCATAGCTTCGGCAGCCTCGAAATACTTCCGGCTCTTCGACGCGAGCTTGCGCATCGACAGGTCCATGCTTCCGGCGCTGACCGCCATCGCCTTGGAGCGGATGACGCCGACGGATTCGGCATCGGCAAACTTGCCGAACTCGGCGCCGAGGAACACGACCTCCCAGCCCCTGGCCCGGGCCCGGTCAAGCGCTGCCTTGGCGCCGTCCTTCGTCACTTCGCGCGACGAATTTTCCTCGCCGTCGGTCATGATGACGATCACGGCGCGCTGCGGCGCGTCGCCTTCTGCCAGCGCAACGATGCGGGCGATCGAGTCGAACAGCGGGGTCATTCCGCGCGGGCTCGCCTCGTCATCGGTCACCTTGTTCCAGTTGGCCGCCGTGACACCCCGGCGGAGCAGGTCGAATTTCAGGCCGTTATGGTGGTCGAACACGGCGAGGGTGACCTTGTCGTCGCCGGAGGGCTTGGCGCCGTCCGCAGGCTTGGTCAGGGCTTCGACGTAAGCATTCACCGAGCCGAGCGCTTCGGCCCAGATGTTCGACATCGAACCCGTCCGATCAAGGAGGATGTACGCGTGGGTATGCGCCGCCGGGTTGGCGTTTGTGTCTGTGCTGGTCATGGGCAGTCCTCCGTGATGCGCCCCCACGCCCCGGACAACCCAAATGGGAAAGCGCCCACCCGGTTAAAGGGGGCGCTTCCCATAATTCGTTGCTGCAGGTGCGAAAAGGGGCCTAGGCGAACTGCGGCGCGATCTTCAGGTTTTTCACCCAGCCGATCTTCTCGAGGAAGAGCAGGACCGTGCCGTTATAGTCGACAATCCGGTTCCAGACGCCCTTGCGCGGACGGTGCAGCGCGCTTTGCGGCGCGTCGTGGTGATGGTCGTGAAAGGCCTCGCCGCCGGTGAGCAGCGCCATCATGTGATCTGCCCAGACAGGCGTTTTCAGGTGGCCGAGCACGTTGATGCCGTAGACCGTGGCATGGAACTGGATGGCGCGGCCGATGATGACGCTGGCATGCAGCAGCGCAGTGAGCACGAGCGAGCCACCCGCCATCCAGACGATCAGGTAGATGATCGCCGGCACCACGAAATGGATGATGATGCTGAACTGAATGTAGTGCTCGTCCATCCAGACAATGATCGGATGCTTCTTGAGCCAGAGTGGCCAGGGACGCTCAACGTCTTTCTGGTCGCGCCAGAGGATCCAGCCCACCCAGGCCCAGCGCTTGGACTCGAACGGGTTGTGCGGATCGCCCGGCTGATCGGCGAAACGGTGGTGCTGGGAGTGATAGTTCACCCAGTCGCGTACACGGCCCTGCATCGCGAAGAACAGGTTGAGCATGGCGACGACCTGCGCCGGCGGGGCGAGCTCCCCGGCGCGGTGCTGCAGGATACGGTGCAGCGGGCCGATGCCCATGTTGCACCAGAAGACCGAGAAGGCGATAACGCCGACGGCGAGCGGCACGTACCACCAGTGGAAGGTGAGCTGGCTGACAAAGATGCCGAGCAGGACCATCGTCACGAACAGCGCCACACCGAGAACGGGATAGGCAAAGGCGGAGAAGAAGCTTGGAATATCGAAGGTTTTCCACGTTTTCGGGATCGCGATGGAGCGCGGTGTCATCTGCAGGTCGGTCCTTTGCCTTCCGCCAGGCTGGGTGGCGGTTTCCCGTTGCGGGTAAGTCTCACTCTCCACGCCTCAATACCTGATTAAGACCTGTTGCCCTGTCAATATAGGGCAAATATCCGGCCGCGCGGCGCCGCTACTGCAAGTGTGATCGTGACCGTGCAGGCGGGGTGACGGGCGCCGATCAATTCGGCTACATGGGGCGGCGAGGAGTTGGGGCCGAGATGACGGATGAGCGCCGCCTGAAAGAAACGCAGCGCGTGGCAGAACTGCTCCGCCTCAGCGACGACGCCAGCCAGGACCTGACGGATGTCCGGCATGCCTGCCCGCTGCACGACGATTGTGTCGCTTCCGACAACACGCTGTCGCTGAACTTTGAGGCGGGTACCTATACCTGCACACAATATCGCGAGACCGGCGCGCTGCGCGACCTGATCCGCAAGCTGGAAAGCCCGCGAAGCCACCTCCCGGCCCTGCGGGTCGATGTCGACGCACCGCCCCTTCCGCCCATTGACGCCGACTTCTGCGTGGTCACGCGCGCGGTCAATCCCGTGCTGAAGACTCCGCCCCAGGTCTATGAACTGCACGAGAAGTTGCCCTCAGCCGCGGAGATCAAGGCCGAACGTGAAATCCGCCTAGCCGAAATCCGGGCCGAGCGCGCAGAGCGCCGCAAGGGCCAGGGCGAGAAGACGATCGTTGCACTCCTTGCGCTGATCTTTGTGATCGCGGGCCTCATGGCGGCGGGCCTTTCCGGTTTTGCCAACTACCAGGCCTTTGCCTCGACCGTCACTGATCCGCTGGAATCGGCCATCTGGGGCACCGCCGGCATCATTGCCGCCGTCGTGTCCTTTGGCGGCTTCACTTTTGTCTACTGGCATGCGGCCAGCAAGCGGATGTGGGAAAGCCTGCGCTCGCTGCTCTTCGCACTGGTCGGCGCGGGCGCCTCGATCCTCGGTACACAGATGTATATCAGCTCCAACAACCTGACGGCCGCCGCCGAAGTCTCCAGCGCCGCGACGAACCGCGATGTCCTTGAAACACAGCTGGCCGACTGGCGGCGCCAGCTGCAAGGAATTCCGCCGGAGACCCGCTCGGTGGAAGGCCTCGAAGCCTATATCGCCGAAGTCGAGCGCGTCGGCCGCACCGAGCAGAAACCCTACCGCGACGCGCAGAACGAGCTCGGCCTCGCCAAACGCCGTGATGACCTGATGGCCAAAATCGAAGCGGCGAACGCGGAACTTCTTGGTCAGGGCTCCGGTAATACCCCGCTGCAGGCCGAGCAGCGCGCCGCCCTGCCCAGCTGGCTGTTTGCCGTCCTGCTGGAACTCTTCTCGAGCCAGGCCACGTCCATCGGCCTGGTCGCGCTGCTGATCCTGACCGGGCGGCGCAAGGCTGCGGGCCCAGACTGAAAGAGGAATGCGCCGGGTTGAAGCCGGCCTGTTCTCCGCGGATCCGGCGCCGATAATCCCGCTTGCACGGCACTTCGCACAAGGGAATATGAAGCGCCAACAGGGGGCGTGAGCCATGAATTCCACATCGACCAGGTCTGCCGCCAGCCTCATGGCCGAAGCGGGCCAGGCCATGCAGAGAGGCGAGGCCGCAGCCGCCCTCGCCCTGATCGGCGAGGCGGAGGTTGCCGAGCCGCGCAATCCGGAAGTCGTCATGGCCAAGGCCGTACTGCTGCGCGCAAGCGGTAACCCGGCCGCGGCACTGGCCGCCGTGGAACATGTATTGGCCATCGATCCCTATCATTATTTCGCGCTGCTTTCGAAAGGCGCTCTCGTCGAACACATTTCCGGACCGCAAGCTGCCTCGAAGATCTACCGCGATGTGCTGAAGATCGCACCGAGCCCGGAACGTATGCCGCCGGCCGTGCGGGCGCAGACCGAGCATGCCCGGCAAGTTGTCGCCGCCGACCAGCGCGCGCTGGAAGACTTCATCCTGAGGAAGCTGAAGACGTCGGGCGAAACCCGCGATCTGGAAGCGCCGTTCCGGTTCCATGAAAGCCTGCAGGTGATGCTGGGCAAGGCGCGGCCTCAGGTTCAGCAGCCGCTGTTCTTTGAGTATACCCAGCTTCCCGCGATCCCGTTCTATCCGCGCGACATGTTTCCCTGGTTCAGGGAGCTTGAAGCGGCCACGGCGACCATTCAGGCAGAACTGCACGCGGCGAGCGCGCAGCTCGGGGATACATTCAAGCCCTATATCCAGTATCCGGCGGGGGCGCCCGTCAATCAGTGGGCGGAGCTGAACCACTCGGCGCGCTGGAGCACGCTGTTCCTCTGGCGCGACGGTGTCCGGCAGGATGAAGCGGCCGGGTCTGTCCGCAGACAGCGGCCTTGCTCGTCTCCTTGCCGATGGCCCAGCAGCCTGGCTTTGCGCCGACGGCGATGTTTTCCCGCCTCGACCCGCACACCCGCATTCCCGCGCACACAGGCTCGTCCAACGTCCGTCTGATCACCCACCTGCCGCTGGTGCTTCCCGGCCCCGCGAGGTTCCGTGTGGGCAACGAAACGCGGCCGTGGAAGATGGGCGAAACATGGGTTTTCGACGACACAATCGAGCATGAAGCCTGGAACGATGCCGACGAAGACCGCGTCATCCTGATCTTTGATATCTGGAATCCGTTCCTGAGCGAGTCGGAGCGGGCGCTGATCACGGTACTGATGGCGGCGAAGAACGAGTATTACCAGACGATCGCCGGCGCAGCGCCTTAAACATCCGTCAGCGGATAAATTCCCCCATCCCGCCCGCGCACTGACCACCTGTCACCGCGCCGTTCGATGTCCGGCAGGGCGAGCGAGGCTTTCGAGACGCCGCCGGGGATATCCAGAACGTAGTGCGGCACTGCGAGGCCCGAGAGATTGTCGCGGAGTGCGCGCACGAGGCGCTGGCCTTCCTTAATCGGCACGCGGAAATGCGCCGTGCCGGGCGCCGCATCCAGCTGGTGGAGGTAATAGGGCTTGATGCCGGCCGACAGGAAAGCGCGCATCAGGTCCGACAGGTCCTGCACAGTGTCATTCACGCCGCGCAGCAGCACCGACTGGGAAACCAACGCGACACCCTGCTGCGCCAGCAGACGGCAGGCGCCGATGGCCTCCGCGGTGAATTCGCTGGCATGATTGGCGTGCACGGCGAGGAAGACGGCCTTGTTTCGACCCGATAGCGCTTCGGCATAAGCGGGCGTGATCCTGTCCGGCCGCGTTACCGGCATGCGGGTGTGCCACCGGATCACTTTTACATGCGCGATGTCTTCAAGACGCTGCGTGATCTCCCGCGTCCGCGCCGCCGACAGCATCAGTGGATCACCCCCCGTAAGGATCACTTCGAAGATTTCAGGAAGCGCAGAGATATAGGCAAAGACCGCGTCCAGGTCTGTCTTCGTCAACGCCTCGCCCTTTTCCGGGCCGACCATCTCGCGCCGAAAACAGAAGCGGCAATAAACGGGGCATGTGGACGTCGCCTTGATCAGCACACGGTCCGGATACCGGTGCACGAGTCCCGGCACAGGCGAATGGCGCGCATCCCCTATCGGATCACCTGACTCTTCGGCACGGATATCCAGTTCCTCCGGCGACGGAACATATTGCCGCCGTATGGGATCGCCTGGATTGTCCCGATCGATGGCGCGCGCCAAAGGCTCCGGCAGCGCAATCGCATAGGCCGCCTCGACCGCTGCAAGCTTTGGCGCCAGCGCTTCGGACACAAGGCCGGCCGCTTTCAGGGCGGCAACGGAGCGGAGGGTGGCAACGGTCATGGCCGCTCCTCTAGCGGAAGCGGTGTCCAGAGGACATCCGAAATCTGCCTCGCCCCGGCCGCGAGCATCACCAGCCGGTCAAAGCCGAGCGCCACGCCGCTTGCTTCAGGCATGCTGGCCACAGCGGCAATGAAGTCCTCGTCCAGGGGATAGCGCTCGCCGTACACGGCCTGCTTCAGCGACATTTCGTATTCCTGCCGCTCCCTCAACAAGGCGCCATCGGTCAGCTCCCGGTAGCCATTGGCAAGCTCCAGGCCGCAGGCATAAAGCTCGAAGCGTTCGGCAAAGCGCGGATCGTCCGGAGCCGGACGGGAGAGCGCCGCTTCGCTGACAGGGTAGCGGTGGAGGAATGTCAACCGCCCCTGTCCCAGCTTCGGTTCGATCCGTGCAACCAGCACCGCCGAAAACACATCAGTCCAGCTCGAGCCCGCCGGCGTCTCAATACCTGCCTTGCGCGCCGCGCCGGCCAGCCCGGCCGCTTCGGTCAATACGGGCTCCAGATCAATCCCGGCATGGCGGGCGAAGGCGTCCACGACAGTGAGGTATTCCGGTTCGGCAAACGGATCACAGGCCGCGCCCTTCCAGACCAGCGCCCGGGTACCTGCCGCCTCGGCCGCCAGGCACGCGAGCCTGGCCGCATCCGCCATCACAGCCTCGATACCCTCCCCCGCCCGGTACCATTCCAGCATGGTAAATTCCGGCGCATGGCGCCCGCCGGTCTCCCGGTTGCGGAACGCGCGGGCGAAATCGAAGATGCGCGTCTCGCCGGCCGCCAGCAGCTTCTTCATCGCAAATTCCGGCGAAGTATGCAGGAAAAGCGGCGTACGCGTGCCGTTTTCGGCAACAAACGCGGTCTGGAAGGCATGCAGGTGCGCCTCGTTGCCGGGCGAGCGCTGCAGCTGGCCGCATTCGGTCTCGGTAAAGCCCTCGCCTTCAAACCAGGCCCGCAGACGCGCCTTGATCCGCCCACGCGCGGCGAGGTGGCCGCGCTTGCAGGCATGGGCCTCGGGCGACCACCAGGGACGGCTGTCAGGGGACATGGGCCTCCAATGGTAAGGGCCGGAACGGACCAAAGCCGCATCGGGCGGCTGGCCAAATGGTGCCGAGGCGGTATATAGCGGCGCTTTCGCCCTCGCAACTCAGGAACGCCCCATGTCCGTTGAAATCGCTGCGGATATCCGCAAAGGCAATATCATTGAATACACCGACGGCCAGCTCTACGTCGTCCTCAAGGCGGAATCCTTCCGTCCGGGCAAAGGCACGCCGACGACCACCATCGACATGCGCCGCATCTCCGACGGCATCAAAATCTCCAACACCTACAAGACCTCAGACAAGGTCGAGCGCGCCTATGTCGAGGAAGTCGATCACTCTTACCTCTACATGGAAGGCGAAAACTACGTCTTCATGAACTCCGCCAACTATGAGCAGGTCATTGTGCCCGGAGCTATGCTCGGCGACAGCGCCCACTACCTTCAGGAAAACATGACCGTGATCCTGCAGATGTTCAACGGCGAGGCCGTCTCGATCACCCTGCCGCCGCGCATCACCGCCGAAATCGTCGAGACCGAACCGGTTGTCAAAGGACAGACGGCGTCCGGCTCCTATAAGCCTGCCAAGCTCGACAACGGCGCACGCATCATGGTTCCCTCGCATGTCGGCGTTGGCACGCGCGTCGTGGTCAACACGGAAGATGGCACGTACATGGAGCGGGCAAAGGATTAGCCTCTGGCCGTCGCTTCAAACACTGCAGCTGCAAGGATCAACTTCGCGCCTTCGCGCATAATCCTCCTGAAGCGATTGTGCTTTTCCGTCCGACAGACAACTTAAGAGCCAGCGTTTGCCCATTCGCTGGCTCTTTTTCTTTCTGCAGCGGCAGACCGGCCAGTCTTGTTCCAGTCGGATTATCGACATGAGGCTGTGGGCGCATGCGCTGAACAGCGGCGCCAGTGGTCCAATGAAATTGATGGCGAGTTGTGCAGGACTGTTTCGCGCAACTCTTATCGCGACTGAATTGATCTTTCTGAGCCCCTCCAGAGCGGCAGGCGAACTGAATGAATGGAAAATGATTCCCGTTTCTCTCGGACTGTGATTTCGTTTGGGCAATCGCCGTGTTGCGGACATTGATTGCATCTTTCCGAATGTCTGTTTTGTCGAATTTTTCGGCTCGCTGAGTGTCAGCGGCAAGTTCACCTGAGGTCGCCATGACACCGTCCGGCATCTCGGAGAGATTGTTGTCTCCTGAAGCCCCTTCAGTGTGCATGTTTACGTTTGTGACAGCTGCAGCGCGGGCGCAGGCCGCTATCAACCGGCTTCTGGCCATGAGCCCGGCGCTGGATAAAACGAACGAGTCTAGTATGCACGAAGCCCCAGGTGCGCGCTCATAGGCTCGAAATCGCGATCCTGGTGCAAGAGCTGGTAGCCGCGCCGAATGCAGAATGCGCCGATGATGACATCGATGGTCTTGCGGGGCGTCTGGCCCAATGCGCGCAACGCGCGATACAGCCACGCCGCTTCGGCGGCCGGCTGGTCACCAAGCATATCTTCCACCTGAAAGGCCCGCAGCGCTGCCTCAATCTGCGCAGCATGGGCTTCGTCGCGTGCGCCCTGCAGACATTCAAGCAAGATCAGATCGCCGACTATGATGTCGTTCGGATTGGTGATCGCCCGCAATTTCGTAACTGCCGACGTAGCGTCATTGCGGAAATGCGCGATCCAGACAGAGGTATCGACGACGATCACGCGCGCGCGTCGCTGTCGCGCCGCATTGCCTCTAGGTTGCCCTCCCAGCCGATCCCGGCTGTCGAACGAATAGCTTCCCGGCGCCGCTTCTGATGGACCAGTTGGCGCAGCGCCTCTTCCACGGTCGCCCTCTTGGTCGCCAAACCGGTTGCGGCCATCGCCTCGTCGAGAAGATCATCGTCAATTTCGATATTGGTTCGCATCGCGTGGCCTTAATGTGTAACGTTTAATTATTGTATACACATTGCCCGGCCAGGCAAGCCGTTTGGCTTTGATTTTTCCTCCGTGTGCGATCTGGACAGAGCCGCAAGTTCGCTCTCGCGCGCCGGGAAGCGCCCCAACGAGCCAGGGACATGCCGGTTAAATCTCAATCCGGCAGTTGTTCGCCGAAATGCACCGTTCGTCGCCTTCGGAGCGTGCGCGTCTGGAACAAGGAGCTGGCAGGACCCGACCGGTGCGCCGCGATTACGCAGTCGCTCGCTCTTTCTGTATGGCATCACGCGCGTCCAACTGCTGTCGGATGGCATCATGCGCGGCTTTATCCATTGTATGACCAGAGATCAGGGCAGCGCCGGCAAGTCCTAAGAATGCAGGCGCCAATGCAAAGACACTCGACAATGCGGCCAACGCAAGCGGGTCATTGCCGGCGCCCAAATCAGGCCGGAAGCCCATGGCCTCGATAGATGTGACCGAGGCGAAAACTGCAAACGCAGATCCAATCTTCACGGCGCCGCTCAACATTCCAAACAGAAGTCCACTACGGTCAATGCCACTGTGCAGGCGTTCTTCATCACCGAGATCGGCCATCATCGCCCGCAGGAGAATTGGACCGGCACTGTAGGGAACGCCCGCAAGCATCATGGTGACGATCGCCCAGGCGAGACCAGGTGGTGCGATCAACACCGACGCTTGCACGATCGAATAGGCAACGGCGGCAACGCTCAGCGCGCGGTGCTTGCCGAAAGTCCGCCCCAGCCGCGACCACAACGGCGCACCAAGCAAGGCACCGATGAAATAGAGCAACAACAACAGACCCGCTTCCGAACGGTCCCAGCCTCGGATGGCGTCGAAAAAGAAGAAGAACAGCGTTCCCGCAATGACGGGCCCCGTCCCGATCAAGATATCTGCGGCGAGCAGCCTCAGAACGGATGGCCGACGCAAGAGCAGCAGGTAGTGACGCCAATTGGATGTATTCGAGTTTGGCAGCGCCAAAGGCTCTCGCACGGCAAACAGCGCGACAAGGATAGCAGCCGGTAAACTCAGCACGACGAACCAACCCATGGCGCGCACGCCGGATGCATAGTCGAGCCCGAAGGCACTCTTCATCAACGGAGGCATCGCAAGAACGATCAGCACGCCCAGCACCGTGAACGCCTGCCACCAACCGAACACCCGCGTTCGCTGACTGTATTCCGGAGCAATCCTTGCAGCCCACGCGACATGAGCCATCGTGGCCATCGACTGACCCAGAAAACCCAGGATCAGCCAAAACAGGATATAGCTGCCGCCTATGCCGGGCCGCGCCATGAATAGCATCCAGACCGAGAGGACAGCGATCGGCAGACCTGCCACCAGCCAAGGCTTGAACCGGCCAAATCGAGTGTTCGTCTTGTCGATCAAAAAACCAAGCGTCGGGTCCAGCCACAAATCGAAGAGCCGGACTAATCCGAAGGCCAGGCCAATAGCGCTAAGGCTTACTCCCAGATCAGTGGCGTAGTAGTTTGGCAGATAGACGACCACCGGCATCAGCATCGCGGCTACCGGAACGCACGGCAACGCAAAGGCCGCGAGGCGCCACGACCCGAGCGGCGTTCGCCCGCCTTGTTTATGACCCTGGCTGATCACCGCCCCCAGCATTGCAGAACTCTTCTCGGCGCCCCCCCACCGAACCGAAGGCAAGCGCGGTTTAATCGAGCCGGCCGCGTCAAGAAAGTCCAGAGGCAGGCCATCGTGCTTACCGTTGAAAAAGTCAGAAGAACCTGAAAAGCTACAATTCTGAACGGAATCAGAAATGTTTAGAACAATTCAAAAATCCGATTGTTTTACTCAGTAGGCAGACGGAATTGGGTTTTCCGAATCTTCCAACAACATCCGCTACAAATTGACGCTCGCGGATACCCTGACAAAGCATGCCGGCATACGAAAGCCGACCTGGCTAAGCCGGGTTGGTATTCTGCCGGATGGTCAGACACATAACCTCACATCAGGTTTCAAACATCGGGGCAGATCGTGTCGCGAATTGCGGGGCTCCCGGCCACCCGCGCCTTCAAGTGCCAGGCGCTGCACGCCCCGTGCCGGGCTTTGTCCGCTCTGTCACAGGGCAAGCGCTCCGCCTCGAAGAACCCATACCGCCCAACTTGGGGGGCCTGATCTGCGCGCTGAAGGACCAGCCCAAAGACGCCTGACCGATGGTCAGCGACCGCAGCTTCGCGTAAGCCTTGAGCGAGCCGCGCGGTGCTACTCGTCGGCAGGAGAACCGGATGCCGAACGGACCGCCGCCGCCCTCGTCAAGCGAGCCTGAAAGGGCCCGGGCCAAAACGCAATGGGCTGTCATAGGCATTTTTCTGATTATGGCCTTCGGCGCGCTGTCGGTGGCCCAAAGCGTGTTCATCCCGATCGTCAGTGCGCTGATGCTCGCGCTCGTGTTCAGTCCGGTCCGCCGCGCGCTCGGAAAGCTCGGCATCGGGCCCGGCCTTGCGGCCACTTTGATCTCTATCAGCGCCGTCTCGACGGTCGCGTTCATCATCTATGCCGCGTCTGGCACGCTCGCCCAGCGCCTCACCAACGCCCCCGAAATCATGGAACATGCCGAGCGGGAAGTGCGCCAGCTTCTTGGGGCGGTCCAGCCTATGCTGGATGCCACCAGGAAAATGACCGAGATGGCGGGCGAGCCATCGACCGAAACGGTTGCGATCCGCCAGCCCGGTTTTATCACCCTCGCGGCGCAGGGCACGCCGGAAGTGTTCGGCCAGATCGTCATTACCCTGACCCTCGCCTTCTTTCTGATCGCGTCCGGAGACCTCTTCTACGAGAAACTCGTGCAAGCCATGCCGACCTTCAAGGATAAACGCCGCGCCCTCGAGATCGCGCGCGAAATTGAAGGGCACCTGTCCAACTACCTGTTCACGATCACGGCCATCAACGCCGCGGTTGCTGTGCTAGTCGGTCTTGTCGCCTTGGGCTTCGGCTTGCCCGATCCCCTGCTGTTCGGCATCGCGGCTTTCCTCTTGAACTACATTCCCTATCTCGGGCCGATCGCCGGGTCGGTTCGGCATCATGTTCGTCACGGGACTCGTCACGCTCGACTCCCCTTTCGCTGCGCTGCTGCCCACTTTCCTTTACTGGCTGATCAACACCGTCGAAGGCCAGATCATCACGCCCGTCATGCTCGGCCGCCGCCTGCAGATGAACGCGGTCGTCGTGTTTCTCTCCTTCGCCGTCTGGGCCTGGTTGTGGAGTTTGATGGGCATGCTGCTCGCCACGCCGATCCTCTTGTCCCTGAAAGTGGTCGCCGACCACGTGCACGCCATGAGCGGTCTCGGAAAATTTCTCGGCGCCCGGGACGACGAAATGTCCACGCGCGACCAGAGAATTTTCAGCTTCATCTTCCGCCCAAAGCCCGCGCCTTTGCCGGTCACTGCGCCGCCTCCAGAGAATTAGGGGCGGCGGGCAACCCGATTGGCGCCTTTCGGCGATTCCGGCCTGGTCTTCAAGACGCAACGGAATGGCAGGACTGATATGACCTTGCCGTTCGGGGGACTAACGATCAGAATCGTTGGCCCATTCCCGTCATTGTCAAACTTTGAATTCGGGTTGCTGGCGGACGCAATATCGGGCACTCATTCATCAGTGTTCAATCACTTTCGTGAGGCGAGGATAACGCTCAGACCAGCCCCGATGCGCGCCGAGCCAGCCAAAGACCGCGTCATTGACCGCTTTTTGCGCCGGCGATACCGTCGCGGACGGCCAAACAGGTAGTTTCAAATTTCTATCCCCCGCGCCCCCGAATTAGCGATAGCATTAGACCCCAACGAGATACTCGACCAGTATCTGGAGGCGCTCGATCTAAAACCACAGCGCGCGGATTTCTCCTTCCTGCGCGAGGTCGTCCAGCGTCACGTTGCACGTCTGGCTTTTTGCAGCGTAGGACCACGACTGGGTGACGCTCTGCCGCTGGACGTTGCCTCGTTGCACGATCGCATCGTGGTACGGCGCCGCGGCGGATACTGCTTCGAGCACAACGGATTGTTATGCGAGATGCTCGAAGCGCTGGGCTTCGAGGTCACGCTCTATCTTGCTCGCGTGATTTATAACCGTGACATTCATCCGGGTCTGACACACCGGATCACACTGGTCCATCTCGACGGAGAACGGTATCTGGTGGATGTCGGCTTCGGACCATTAGGTCCGGACTTGCCCGTGGGGCTGTCCCAAGTGTCGGTGGCGCGGGGGCAGCGTGTGTTTCGCGTGGCCGAGCCCCGAGCCGGTGAGTTCCACCTGCAGACGCTGAAAGATGGTGCATTCTTCTCGCTTTACCGTTTCGAGCTTGCCCGCTACGGGCCGGCTGATTGCGAACTCGGCCACTTCTACTCCCACCGACATCCGGCGGCTGTGTTTGTGAACAACCTCGTAGCGTCCCGGATCCTCGATGGCGAAATACGCTCGCTGCGCAACCGTGAGTACTGGATTATCACGCCGGCCGGTCAGCAACGGCGCACGATCAGCGACGGGGCCGGACTCCAGAGGCTCCTCGCTACGGAATTCGACATCGAGATCAGCGCAGAAGAAAGCCTGTTGTTGTTCCAGCAGGCCCCCTGACAGCAGCGGCCAGGCGAGCTCCGGAGCCGATCACCGGCAAGAGCAGGCCGCCCTATGAATGATCAGGTGATCTGGCCCGGCGGAAGGTCCTCGCAAAGCCTGTGCAGCGAACATTACGGATAACGGCAATCGGCGGTCGGCTCCA
>CALGEF010000311.1 GCA_937881755.1 uncultured Acidobacteriota bacterium | reverse complement strand
CGAGCCGAGGATCCATAGCGGCACATTGGAATTTGATCCGGGGACCGCTTCAATACGCTGGCTGTCCCGCACGGGGCCGAGCCAGGCCTGAAGCTCCAGCACATCCTGCTGGAAATGTTCAGATGCGGACGGATCACGCCGCAGCGCGCGCAGCGTATTCTGGTCGGTGCCCGGCGCGCGGCCAAGGCCGAGATCGATCCGGCCGGGATACAGCGCCTCCAGAGTGCCGAACTGTTCGGCGATCACATAGGGCGCATGGTTGGGCAGCATGATGCCGCCGGCGCCAACCCGTATCGTCCGGGTGCCGGCCGCGATGTGCGAGATCACCAGCGATGTTGCCGCCGTCGTCACGGCCGCCATGTTGTGATGTTCTGCCACCCAGAAGCGCTTGTAGCCCAGCGCCTCGGCATGCTGCGCCAGCCGGCGCGCCTCGTGCAGTGCGTCGCCGCGGGTGAACCCTTCGCGCACGCGCCCGAGCTCAAGAATGGAAAGTGCCGTCATGGGACGCGTCCTTTGATCTGGTTGCCTGAAGATGGGCATTCCGGCCCGAATGCCAATGGTCCTAGAACCCTGCCGGCCCCGCAAGCCCCTTCGACGACAGGCAGATCGCCTTGAACCGCGCGCCCATGTCCTGCGGGTCGATCAGTTTGCGCGCCGCGTCAAACACCTGCCCGGCAGCGTCCGGATTGGCGGCGACCAGCTGGTTCAGCCGCGCCTGGGCGCCGAGGCCGAGCAGGAACATGCCCTGAGGCGTCGGCCCCGCCACATCCAGCCCCGCCGATGCCGCCAGCCGGGCCAGCCGCCCGAAGTCCACATCTACCGTCAGGTCACACATGCCCGGCGCCTCCAGCGGCCCGACTTGCCGGCCCTCGCGGTAGGCGCGCAGCGTATCGCCCGGCGCGCGGTCGCCGGGTCCGTAGTCAATGAACAGCGCGCGCACAGGTCCCTTGCGCGAGACGAGGTCGGCCACCACCAGGTCCAGCCCCGTCTGCACTTCCAACGTGTCGCCGGCCAGCGCCGCGGCCTGCGGCGGGCGCGGCGCGTCAGCGGCCAGGCCGAAAGCCAGCCGGCCGCCCTCGGCGAGGCCGACCACGCATTCGCGCCAGTCGCTCCCCGCCCGGCGGAACTGGCGCGCGGGCAGGCAGTCGAGATATTCATTGGCAATGATCAGTGCGGGCCCGTCCGGCGCATTCGCCAGCGCCTGGGCAAAGTGCGGGTCGAGCGGCGCAAACACCTCGCCCAGCGCCGCCTTGAGCACCGGGCTCGGCTCGACGAACACCAGCCGCATTGCGCGCACGAACGCCTCGCCGCCCACCGCGCCGGCGACCCGCAAGGCGTCGAGCATCAGTTGCCCGCGCCCCGGGCCGATCTCGACCAGCTGGAACGCCTCCGGCGCGCCCAGCGCCCGCCACTCGTGCACCAGCCAGACGCCGATCAGCTCACCGAAAATCTGGCTCGTCTCCGGCGCCGTGGTGAAGTCGCGCCCGAGGCCGGGACGGGCGGCGTAATATCCGTCCTGCGGATCGTGCAGGGCAATCTGCATGAAGGTGGACAGCGAGATCGGGCCGCCCGTCTCGATGAGGCGTACCAGCCGGTTTTCAATCGTCATGGTTCAGTTGTATCCCGAAGCGCGCTTACCGCGCCTTTTCGGGCACCAGATAAGCGGCGCCGAAGATGCCCGCCAGCAGGATCAGCACCCAGGAGGCAACTGAGCTGAAATCATACACGGGCTGGTTGCGGTAGAACCAGTGCAGCCCGACATGCACGACTGCAAACACACAGAGGCCGTAGCGATAAGCTGCGCGCTGGCTCGTCTCGGCAAGCATGATCATCCCGATCACCATGGGCACATGGGCCCACATGAACATCTGCTGGTCGAAAGAGGCGTAATCACCCGTGCTCAGGGAAAGCGTGTTCCAGGACCGGTGCAGCGTGGATTCGAGTTCGTGTGTTAACAGACACGCCGCCGACATCCTGTAAAGGCTCTCTGCTCTCACAGTCGCACCCCTCCCCAGGATCGCGCGATTGGTCCGTATAACTACGTATTCACTCTCCTTATACCTGCTTTTCCTTCTGTTTCAAGGCGTTCCAGATTAACCATGCCCCGCCGAGCCACATCGGCACTGACAGGATCATGCCCATGGTCAGCCATTCCGGCAGTCCGCTGACAAAAGAATCGGGCTCCCGGAAGTTCTCGGCAATCGACCGGCCGGCGCCGTACATCAGCAGGAAAAGGCCGGCGATGAGGCCCGGGCGCTTCAGTGCGCCGAATTTCCAGATCAGAATCGACAATATAATCAGGGGGATCCAGCCCTCGAGCACTGACTCGTAGAGCTGGCTCGGATGGCGGGCGAGTTCGTCGCCCCGGTACACCCAGGTATTGGTCTCCCAGTTAAAGGCGGGCGGGGTCGAGCCCGGCACATAGCCCTCCGGAAACAACATGCCGACCGGCGCATCG
>CALGEF010000310.1 GCA_937881755.1 uncultured Acidobacteriota bacterium | reverse complement strand
CGCGTTCAGAAAAGTCCGCATCCGACTGGGAGGTATTCACTCGCACATGAATACCGGGGTGGGCCTGCTGAAAGCTGTTCAGCCGCGGCATTAACCAGCGCACGGCAAAGGTCGAATACATCTGGACCGTGAGGATGTTCTCCTCCTGGGGGCTCAGCAGCTGCTTCGTGCCACTGGCGATCCTGTCGAAGGCCTCCCGTACGACTGGAAAATAGGCGGCGCCCGCGGCGCTGAGCTCGAGCGCGCGGGGTGTGCGCACAAAAAGCTCAACCCCCAGCTGCTCCTCCAGATGCTTGACCTGATGAGAAATCGCGGACTGGGAAACGCTCAGCTCGTCAGCGGCTTCGCGGAATGAACCGAGCCGCGCCGCTGCCTCGAATGCCCTGAGCGCCGTGAGAGGGGGGAGTTTTCGCTTCATGGAACCAGTCTGACATGAGATTTTTTCAGGGACCAGAGAGGAAATTGTCTTTGTCAGTCCGTGCCAGATCAGTCAGTCTGATTGTTATGAGCGCCCACTCTTCTGATCTTCGGCAAGCCGAAGCCGAGGCCTTACGCGCCGCCGGTCATCCGGAACTGATCGAAGCGGCGAGCCATTTGCTGGCCGGCGCGTTCGGAAAAGCGGAGCCTCTCTGCCGCGTAGTCCTGAAACGCGATCCGCTCAATGTAAACGCAATGCGCCTGCTGGCCGAGATCGGGATGGAAGTCGGACGGCTTGAAGATGCCGAAGCCCTGCTGGTCCGAGCGCTTGAACTCGCACCGGACTTTCGCCTTGCACGCGGCAGCTATGCCAATGTCCTCGCACGTCGGGGTAAATTCGAAGCGGCCCTCACTGAACTCAATGCGCTTCTTGCGGCAGAGCCGGACCAACCTGGATACCTTATCCTGAAAGCGAATACGCTGGTCAGGATCGGCGATCATGAGACCGCGATCGCCATCTACCGCGAAGTTCTTGCCCGGATCCCGGCCACAGCAGGCGTGCAGATGAGCCTCGGGCACAGTCTGAAGACGGTTGGGCATCAGGATCAAGCGATTGCAGCTTACACCGCCGCGCGCCTGCTACGCGACGATCTGGGCGATGCCTACTGGAGCCTGGCCAATCTCAAGACTTTCCGGTTTTCAGACGATGACCTCGACACCATGCGAGCGGTGGCGGGACGTGAAACGACAGGCCGCGAAGACTACTTCCATCTCGCTTTTGCGCTCGGCAAAGCACTCGAGGACCGCGGCGAATTCGAAGAATCCTTTACCTGGTACAGGCGCGGCAACGCCATCAAACGGCGCCTCATTGCCTACAGTGCAGATGAAAATCATTCGGATGTTGCCCGCATATCCGACTATTTCTCGAAAGACGTCTTCGAAGCCCGCAGGAATGCCGGATGCCAGGACCGTGCGCCTATTTTCATCGTCGGGCTGCCCAGGGCCGGCTCAACGCTGCTCGAACAAATCCTCGCCAGCCATAGCGCGGTCGAAGGAACCCAGGAATTACCTGACATCATTTCAATCGCGCGCCGGATTGCAGACAAGAAACGCAGCGATGACCCATCGAGCTATCCCGGCGGGCTGACCCGGCTCTCGGATGCGGATCTGACCGCGCTGGGTGAGGA
>CALGEF010000309.1 GCA_937881755.1 uncultured Acidobacteriota bacterium | reverse complement strand
CCATTTCTCATCGAGGACATTCTTACTATCAAAAATGGGTTGAAGAATAAAACCATAATCTGCCTGAGTTAAAACGCTCCAAATTTCATCTTGAGACGCATTTATGGTAATGTCGTAGCTAACGAAACGCGAAGTTGAAATTGATTCGATTTCGCTTTCAGAAAGAAAATCGACTTCACATTCAAGTCCATCACTTTATCCCATCCAGACTCCGGGTACTCATCAATGTCTGCACCCCAGGTAGCCCCGGCATTATTGACCAGGATGTGAATTTTTGGCTCCCTGGCCTTGATCGCTTCGGCAAATGTTTTTACACCATCCATGGTCGACAGATCTGACTGGATCGCGATGCACTCACCAAGCTTTGAAAATTCGTCTGCGGTTGCCTGCAATTCTTTAGGTTTTCTTGAGGTAATATAAGTCTTAACACCGCGCTCCAAAAACCCGCGCGCGATCATTGCTCCTATTCCGCGTGACCCGCCGGTCACAACTGCAACTTTCCCGGTCAATGAAAATAAACTGTCCACCTGATTCTCCCTGGTCATGCAAATAGAACGCCTACCGACATTGGTTTGAAGTTAATTCTTTGATAAATTGAACCGACAGTATGTTGACGCAATTTACAAGTATTCTGCTGGGTATATAAACCCTTAATTCGCCGCTATCTTACGGTTACATAAATGCTTCACAAACCAGTGCATGGCTGCATTACGAGCTTTAATGAGGTTCTTCCCCTCGTACATGTCGTAGTGCTGACCTGGATAGGTTATATAACGTGACTCAAGACGGTCTTTGATGGCTTCGTATACCAGAAAGCCGTTTTGTCTCCTGTCAAACAGACCCTCTTCCTCAGCATCAATAATCAAGGTGGGGATACTCAAGTCATCAAGATAGGAGACGGGGTTAAAACGCTTTATGGCAACCCAATCCGGATAGCCCTGTAGTTGTGGGCTTGAGGAGCCCTCGGGGCCTGGAAACGCTGGTAGTTCTCCGCGCGCCACCATGGCTTCAATGTTACGCATCTTCTGATCAGGTATGCCATGCAGGTTATATGGGTAGTTCACCGGCCCCATTTGACTGACAAGCGCCTTGATACGATCATCAGAAGCAGCCATGACCAGCGCCAAACCACCTCCCAAGCTGGTGCCCCAAATACCAAGGTTCCCTGGCATCACTCCGGGCTCAGCTGCCAGGTAGCTGAGTGCTGCACGAACATCTTCAACCATTGATAATGGATTAACAAATTTTCGAATATGGGTAACTTTTATTGTAACTCCGGTGGTTTCTTCGGTCCGGGGTAATGGCTCCAGGGCGACAAGCGGCCCTTCACTTTCACCCCAACCCTTGAAGTCGAATGCCAACACAATAAAACCCTGTGCCGCAAAGTGCGGCGCATAGTTTTTCTCCAGGTTTTTTTGTTGCCACCCCAACCGGGTACCATGACAATACCGGGCAATTCCACAGATTCTTTCAGGTTCTCAGGCTTGTAGATATCTCCAGCTAATCGTACGCCTTGACTCCAAATGGTGATGCTTTCTTTGTGCACGTTCGACATGGATTAAGATCTCTAAAAATTTATTTAACCCTTGCTGTTCAGACTGCGCTGTTTGTATAACACCTATATAAACGCCTGTCGCTTCCTGGTTTCAGTTTTCTGTAATGCTGAATTAAACAGCCGGCTGCGCGCGGCAGTGACGCCGGCGCACCGGGGCATCGGCGCCCCGGGCGAAGTCAGGTCAAACGGCGCAGCCGCCTGGCCATTGCGTCGAGGCTAGCGGACCGCGCGCCTGCGTCTGCGGTTGGCGATGCCGTTGAAGAACAGGTGCAGGTACTCAGCCGAGATCTTCGAATTGTCACTGAAGCGCATGTGCAAGCCAATATCCGGCGCCGCGTCGACGGTGCCTATCATCGCGTTCTCGATGACCGCGGGGTTGACGTCGCGAACGCTGCCGTCACGGATGCCCTCGCTGATGAGCGCGCCGAGACGGTCGCTGATCGCCCCCGTCAGCCCGAGGATCTCCTGGCGCCGCTTCTCGCTCAGTGACGGCAGGCTGCGGAAGCGGATCAACGGCCCGTCTTCGCTGTGCTGAACGTTGAACAGGTAGCGGAGCACCAACTCGATCTTCTCCACGCTGTTCCTGCCGACATTGCTTGCCCGCGCGATCATCTCGTCATTGAGCTCGATGGCTCGCTTGAAGCATTGGTAGAGCAGGTCTTCCTTGTTGCGTATGTGATAGTAGAAAGCGCCCTTGGTCGCGTTCAGTTGCTCGGCGACATCGTCGAGTGACGCGCCCATGTAGCCTCGCTCGTTGAACATCATCGAGCCGACGCGCAGGAACGCATTACGCTTGAGAAGATTCTGCTCGTCGCGGTCGAACCCGGCCGGCAGACGCGCATCCGCTTCCGGAAATTCGATGTCCTGGAAACGGTGTGGACGGGCGCTGACGCCGTGCTGAACCAGGCTGATCAGCTGCTCGACCACGGCAGGCCTTGCATCGATGGGTATGCGGCCGTACCAGACATATGACCAGCTGACGATCGCCAGTAAAGCCTGCGTGGTGGGTATCGGGGCGCATTCGGCGGCAACGCTGCCGTCCTCGATTCCTCGACGCAGAAATCCGAGCAACGCATCGAAGTGCCGGCCCATCCGCGCTTCGATCTCCTTGCGGTGTTTCGCGGCCAGGGAGGGAATCTCCACCAGCATCGCGACAGGGGGCCGGCGACCCAAGGCAATCTCGTCTCCCCTCGCGAAGAAGGTCTTGACGAAATTCAGGACAGACTCGAGGCCCGTTGCCGCATCCCTCGCCGCTTCAGCCATGATCTCGTCACCGGCATCGCAGCTCGCCAGGTAACACTTATAGACAAGCTCTTCCTTGTTGCGCGCATAGTAGTAAAGGGAAGTCTTGGTCAGGCCCAGGCTCTGTGCGATGTCGCCCACGGTCGTCGCTCTCGTGCCCTGGAAATTGAACAGGCGCGCCGACTCGGCGAGTATCGTTTGCAGCTTGACGTGGTGCTGGTGACTTCGCGAGAAGGGCGTTTTGACCTGACGCTTCGCGCTGGAGGTTCTTTGAGCCAAAATCTTGTTCGCTAGATTGTTCGATAAAGATACTTGATATTCGAAGATGTTATCACACCGCCCGAGATGACGGCTGCGGAAGTGTTTGCAAAAAAACATACTATGAAGGTATAGTTCATACTGAAAGTTCAAATTGCACGCGGCGCGCCCCGCGCCCTGGAGGGCTCCCCGGTGGTGGACCTGGACACATTCAGACAACAGACCCAAGCGTGGCTCGCCGACAACTGCCCGGAGTCGATGCGCCGTCCCATCGAGACGGAGCACGATCAATGCTGGGGCGGGCGCAAATGGATATTCGAGAGCGACGACCAGCGACTGTGGCTGGAGCGCATGGCCGGGCGCGGCTGGACTGCGCCGCAGTGGCCTGCCATGTATGGCGGGGGCGGCCTGTCCAAGGAAGAGTCCAAGGTCCTGCGGCAGGAGCTGGCGCGCATCGGCGCGCGCAGGCCGCTCGAGAGCTTCGGCATCGACATGCTGGGCCCTGCGCTGTTCAAGTTCGCCAGCGAGGAACAGAAGTGCCGCTTCATCCCGGACATCGTCCACGGCAGGATTCGCTGGTGCCAGGGTTACAGCGAGCCCAATGCCGGCTCCGACCTGGCGAGCCTGCAGACTCGCGCCGAGGACCAGGGCGATCACTACCTGGTCAATGGCTCGAAGATCTGGACGTCCTACGCGGACAAGGCCGACTGGATCTTCTGCCTGGTGCGCACCGATTCCCAGGCGCCCAAGCACCAGGGCATCAGCTTCCTGCTGTTCGACATGGCCTCGCCAGGTGTTAGTACCAAGCCGATCAAGCTGATCAGCGGCAGCTCGCCCTTCTGCGAAACATTCTTCACCGACGTCAAGGTCCCGAAGGAAAACATTGTTGGCGAACTGAACAAGGGCTGGGACATTGCGAAGTACCTGCTGACCCATGAACGGGCCATGATCGGCGAGTTCGGCCTGGCCATGGCGGGCCGCGAGACCGTCTCGCACATGGCGCTGAGAGGGATTGGCAGCCGCGACGGGCGCCTGTCCGATGGCGCGCTGCGGGCCGACATCAGCGACTACGAGATCGACGAGATGGCGTTCGCGCTGACGATCGAGCGCGTCGTCGACGAGGCGAAGGCGGGGCAGGGGACGGGTGCGGCGTCGTCCCTGCTGAAGTACTACGGCACCGAGCTCAACAAGATCCGCTACGAACTGCTGATGGCCGCTGGCGGCACCGGGGCGCTCGCCTGGAAGGGCGAAGAAGACGTCACGCTGGCCAAGCACTGGCTGCGGACCAAGGGCAACTCCATCGAAGGCGGCACCTCGGAAGTGCAGCTCAACATCATTGCCAGGCGCATTCTCGGCCTGCCGGCCTGAGTGCCGGAAACTGGAACAGGAGCAGGCATATGGCGTTGGTCTTGAACGAAGAACAGCAACTGCTGAGGGATTCCGCGAGGTCCTTCTTCCGTGAGAGCTCGCCGGTGGAGGCGTTCCGCAAGCTGCGTGACCGGGGCGAGGCGTGGTCGCCCGAGCTCTGGTCGGCCATGGCGGAGATGGGCTGGACCGGCATCGTGTTGCCCGAAGAGTATTCCGGTCTCGGCTTCGGCTACGTCGGGGCGGGGCTGCTGTTCGAGGAGGCCGGCCGGACGCTCACTTCCTCACCGCTGCTGTCCTCGGCGGTGGTCTGTTCCTCGCTGGTCGCCGGGCTGGGAAATGACGCGCAAAAGCGTTCGCTCCTGCCGGTCATCGCCGGTGGCGAGTTGATAACGACCCTCGCGCTCGACGAGACGAGCCGGCTGGATCCGGCTGCGACCGCAATGGCCGGAGTCGCCAATGCGGACGGTTACGAGCTGTCCGGCGGCAAGGTCTCCGTCATCGATGGGACCATCGCCCACAAGTTCCTGGTCCTGGCCCGGACCGGGGGCGTTCCCGGCGACCGGGACGGCCTGAGCCTGTTCGTCGTCGATCGCGAGGCCAGGGGCCTGGGCGTGACCGGCGTGCTCAACCTCGACAACCGCGTGGCCGCCAGCCTTCGCTTCGACAAGGTTCAGGTGGGCGCAGACGCCTTGATCGGCAATCCGGGCGACGCCTGGGAGCCGCTGCAGAAGGCGCTGGACATCGGCGCAGTCTGCCTGGCTGCCGAGATGCTGGGGATCGCGGCTGAGGCCTTCGAGAGAACGCTCGGTTACCTCAAGGGACGAAAGCAGTTCGGCGTGCCGGTGGGCAGTTTCCAGGCTCTCCAGCATCGCGCGGCGTTGCTGTTCTGCGAGCTCGAGCTGACCCGGTCGGCCGTGCTGAAGGCGCTGCAGGCCCTGGACGCGGACTCCGCCGACCGCTCACTGCTGGCCAGCATGG
>CALGEF010000308.1 GCA_937881755.1 uncultured Acidobacteriota bacterium | reverse complement strand
GTGAATACCATCGCCAGCCCCGCCTCATCCGCTGCAGCGATGACTTCGTCGTCGCGGATGGAGCCGCCGGGCTGGATGATGGCGGTGGCGCCGGCGCTGGCGGCCTGGATCAGTCCGTCTGCGAACGGAAAGAAGGCGTCCGAGGCGGCGACGCAGCCTTTTGTGCGCGGGTCTGGCCAGCCGGCAGTTTCCTGCGCGTCGACGGCCTTGCGGGCGGCGATGCGCGCCGAGTCGATGCGGCTCATCTGTCCTGCGCCGATGCCGGCGGTGACGCCGTCTTTCGCATAGACGATGGTGTTGGACTTGACGTGCTTGGCGACGCGCCAGGCGAAGAGGAGGTCGGCGAGTTCCTGCGTCGTCGGCGCGCGCCTGGTGACCACTTTCAGGTCCGCGGCGCGAAGGCGTCCCGCGTCACGGTCCTGCAGCAGGAATCCGCCGGCGACGGTCTTGGCGAAGATACCTTTTGCGGAGGGGTCGGGCAGCCCGTCAGTGATCAGCAGGCGGAGGTTTTTCTTCTTCGCGAAGATCGCTTCGGCCGCGGCGTCGGCTCCGGGCGCGATGACGACTTCGGTGAAAATGTCGGTGATGACTTTTGCTGTTTCTTCGTCCAGCCGGCGGTTGAGGGCCACGATGCCGCCGAAGGCGGAGGTGGGATCGCATGCGAGGGCGGCGCGGTAGGCGGTGATGATGTCCGGGCCCAGAGCAACGCCGCAGGGGTTGGCGTGCTTGATGATGGCGACGGCGGCGGTCTCGCTGCCAAGCTCGCCGATCAGTTCATAGGCGGCGTCGGTGTCGTTGATATTGTTATAGGAGAGCTCCTTGCCCTGCAGCTGGCGCGCGGTGGCGACGCCCGGGCGCTTCTCGCCGGTGACGTAGAAGGCGGCGTTCTGGTGCGGGTTTTCGCCGTAGCGCAGGGATTGCTGGAGGCGGCCGCCGATGGCCGCCCAGTCCGGCGCGGTCTCGCCGTTCTGCTTCGCGTACCACTGGGAGATCGCGGCGTCATAGGCTGCAGTGCGCGCATAGGTTTTCGCGGCGAGGCGGCGCAGCGTGGCGGGGGAGACTTCGCCTGAGGCGTCGAGCTCGGCGAGGACAGCGGCGACATCGCCCGTGTCGGTGCAGCAGGCGACGAAGGCGCCGTTCTTGGCGGCGGCGCGCAGCATGGCGGGGCCGCCGATGTCGATGTTCTCGATACAGGTTTCGAAGTCGGCGCCGGAGGCGACGGCGGCCTCGAAGGGGTAGAGGTTGACGTAGATGAGATCGATCGGGGCGATAGCGTGGGTGCGCGCGTCGGCGACGTGGGAGGGGTTGTCGCGCAGGAAGAGGAGGCCGCCGTGCACGGCGGGGTGGAGCGTCTTGACGCGGCCGTCCATCATTTCCGGGAAGCCCGTGAGGTCGGCCACGTCCATGACCGGGAGGCCGGCCTCCTTCAGGGTTTTCGAGGTGCCGCCAGTGGAGATCAGGTCGGCGCCGTGGCTGCGCAGGCGGGTCGCCTGGTCGATCAGGCCGGTCTTGTCGGAGACGGAGATCAGGGCGCGGCGGATCTTGAGGGGGGCGGTCATGGCGGTCTCCGTGTGGTCCGCGCGGCCTATCACGGGGAGGGTGCGCGTCAAGACTCGCGGACGAAGGCCCAGCGGATGGCGTTGGGGGGCTGGCTGCCGTCGCCGTTGGGGTCGGCAAAACCGGACAGAACGATCTGCTCGGGCTGCTCGACGATGCCGCGGGCGAGGTAGACGGTCTTCTCGAGGCGGGCGCCCTCGTGGCTGGTGCGGAAGCGCCAGACGGTGCCGGTGTCGCAGAACAGGCGGATCGCGTCCTTGCCCATCATCGCGGTGCAGGTGGGGTGGAGGTGGAAGCGGATCTCGAAGGGGATGAACTTCTTCTCGTCATTGAAGGCCTGGGCGACGGGGCGCACGAGCGAGTCCTCGCCGGTCAGCCGGTCGCCCTCGCCGGAGATGAAGATACGGCGGCGGTGGAGCAGGCCGTAGGCGGCCTTGTAGCCGGCGTGCTGGGCGTCGAGCCAGATCTCGGCGGCCTCCTCGAGGCGCTTGGCGGCAATCCCTTCCGGGCCGATCAGGGCGCGCAGCCTGGTTTCGTCATTGGCGATGAAGCTGGCCGAGTCGCGCCCGCCGAGGGTGAGGGTGGAGTGTGCCGAGGTGCGCCGGACCGCGGCCTGCCAGTCGACGTTGACCTCGGCGGAGTAGCCGCAGGAGGTGACGATGCGGGCGGGGCCGTCAGAGAGCTCGAAGCTGAGGGCGCCGGCGCGGGCATGGTCGCCGAACGGTCGTGGCGGGGCCTCGCCGCAATCGAGCACAAGACGCAGGCCGCCCTTCTCGACTTTCTGGAAGCCGGACTTCGGCGCGAACATGAACTTGCGGGGCGGCGCGGGCAGGCGCGCGAGGACGGCGTTCACGGCTTCCGGACGGGATTCGTCGCCGTCATGGAAGGTGTTGAGGGCGCCGTCGCCGGTCTGGAAGAAGGCGAGCATGGCGCCCATGCGGGCGATCCACTTGTCCAGCCAGTCGGGCACCGGCCGGTTGGCGCGTTGCAGGGCACCTGCGAGCGTCTGCAGTTGGATCAGCGACGAGAGGATGTGCGCGGGGCTGCGGGTGACATGGCCGCCGTCGGGCAGGATCTGCGCGGTGCACTCGGATTCGAGACGCTCCAGCGCGTCACCGAGGCCGGAGCCGGCGCGCAGGCAGAGGGCATTGGCGACCAGCACGACCGCGCCGAGCCAGCGCGATTTCGGATCGTGCGCCGCGCCGACCGTTTCGTGGACGTAGCGCAGCTGGCGGGCGAGGGCGTCGAGGCGGGCGGTTCGGGCCTCGACAGGGCCGGCTTCGAGCAGGGCGGGGCCGCCGCGCAGCCAGTTCCAGCAGCGGCTGGTGGTCGGCTCGAGGCGCCACGCGAAGCCGTCGAACTTGCCGAACCTTTGCGTCCAGTCATCGGTGAGGGCGACGGCGCGGGCGCAGCCGGCCTCGCCTTGCGCCATCAGGTCGCAGACCCATCCGAAGCGGTGGATGCGGTCGGCGAAATGGCGCGACGGCATTTCGGTGGCCCAGGGGGACTGGCCGTGTTCGAGGACGATGCGCTGCTGGCCGATGCGCCAGATGTCGGCCATCAGCGCTTCGCCGCGCCGGTCGTCCGGGGGCAGAAGATTCTCGAGGTGGAGGCTGAAGGCGTCCGGGCCGTGGCCGGTGAGTTTCAGCTTCTGGAGCGTGGAGACTTTCGCGTCCTCGCCGGACACGCCGCGGAAGCGGCGCCAGAGCGCGGCGTCATCGCTGCTGGTCCGGGTCCGGTCGGCCAGGAAATCTTCGCTGCTGTCTGACAGGTCCTTGCCGTCCAAGATGACTGCCCGTTCAAACCCGGACTTTCGGGCGAAGGGCCCGGATATTCTCCGCATAGGCGGCCGGGCCGCCCTGGAAGACGGCGGAGCCGGCGACGATGGCGGTGACGCCCGCGGAAATCGCTTTCGGCGCGGTCTCGGCATTCAAGCCGCCGTCGATCTCGAGGATGATATCGCGCCCGGTCTGGTCGATCATCCTGCGCAGCTGTTCGGTCTTGCGCAGCTGACTGTTGATGAAGCTCTGACCGCCGAAGCCGGGGTTGACCGACATCACCAGCACAAGATCGATATCGTCGATGACGGGCTCGATCACACTGGCGGGCGTGCCGGGGTTCAGCGCGACGCCCGGGCGCATGCCGGCGGCGCGGATCGCCTGCAGCGTGCGGTGCAGGTGGGGGCCGGCCTCGGGGTGCACGGTGAGGATATCGGCGCCGGCCCTGGCGAAGGCGGTGATGAATGGGTCCACCGGCGCGATCATAAGGTGCACGTCGAACGGCTTCTTCGTGTGCGGGCGCAGCTTCTCGATGACCGGGGGGCCGAAGGTGAGGTTCGGGACGAAATGGCCGTCCATCACATCGACATGGATCATGTCGGCCCCGGCCGCATCGATGGCGCGGATTTCCTCGCCCAGCTTGGCGAAGTCAGCCGACAGGATGGAGGGGGAAATCAGGACCGGAGACATGAGCTCATCCCTAAAAGGGAACAGCCGGCCGCACAAGGCAGCCGGCTGTCCGTTTGTTGTGGGCCGGGCCGGATTTACCGGGTCCCGTTCACCGGGGAATGAGCTTCCAGCCATCCGCGCCGGCGATGGCGCTGACCGGGGTGCCTGGCTGGATGTAGAGGTCTGCGCCCTGGATGATCTCCTTCACTTCGCCGTTGTCGAAGCGAACGATATAGGCGTAGCCACGCTGGGTACCGACAGCCTTGCCGGCTGCGTTACCGGCGATGCCGCCGATAACTGCGCCGCCGATGGCGCCGGCCGTCTGGGCCTTGTCGCCGCCGCCGAGCTCAGAGCCTGCGAGGCCGCCGAGGACGGCGCCGGTGGCGGTACCGATCAGCGAGCGGTCAGGCTTGATCGTGACTTCGCGCGCCGAGGTGACGACGCCGGTGTAAACGGTGGAGGCCTGGCCGACCGATCCGGTGCTCGCGGTGCCGGTGCCGTAAGAGTTTGCACAGCCGGAGACGGCCAGTGTGAGGGCAGCCAGCGCGCCTGCAATCGCTTTACGCGTGGCCGATTGTGCAGAAAGCTGCATCATCATTCGAGTTTATCCTTTCGCATTGCATACCTGCGATGGCGCCATGTAGCCGCTGATCGCCTGAATAGGATGTGAATTGTCGGACAGAATTGCGTTCACTTTGGGGCGAGCGCCAGCCGGGCGATGTAGAAGGCATCACAGTCGCGCGCAGGACCGGGCAGGGTCAGCACGTCGCCTTCAGGGGTGATGCAATCCCCGAAGCCGGGGCATTCAGCGGCCGAAACCGGCACGCGGACAAGGCTGGCGCGGGTGAGCGCGGCGTTGACCACATCGCGCCCCTCGGCGGCGATCGGCGAGCAGACGCAATAGACGAGCGTGCCGCCCGGGGCGAGCAGGCGGGTCGCCGCTGCCAGCAGCCGGGACTGCACGGCGGGGAAGCGGGCAACATCCGCCTCGGTCTTGATCCAGGCGCCTTCGGGGTGGCGGCGCAGCGTGCCGAGGGCGGAGCAGGGCGCGTCGAGCAGGATCTTGTCGAACGCCGCCTCCGGTGACCAGGTCTCGCCATCGCCGACGATGACTTCGGCGGTGAGGCCGGTGCGGGCGAGGTTCTCGCGAAGGCGGCCGAGGCGCGGGGCGGAGCGGTCGAGCGCGGTGACGGCCGCGCCGGTGGCGGCCAGCTGCAGCGTCTTGCCGCCGGGCGCGGCGCAGAGATCGAGCACACGCTCGCCCGGTTTCGCGGCGAGCAGTTTCGCGGGCAGGGCGGCGGCCTGGTCCTGCACCCACCAATGGCCTTCGGCGAAGCCAGGTATCTCCTCGATGGCGCCGCCGGGCGCCTCGACTGAGCCGGAGGCGAGCAGCGGGCCGCCGATGAGGGCCGAGAGAGCAGCGGGATCGCGGGCGGCGGTGAGGTGCAGGGCAGGCTCGCCCCGCTGGGCGTTCGCGAGCGCGCGGGCGCCGTCCGTGCCCAGACTATCCGTCAGCCGGACGCGCAGCCAGGCGGGCCAGATGTGCTCGGCGGGCAGTGTTTCGCCCGGCGGTGTCGCTTCCGAGACGCGCCGGAGCGCGGCGTTGAGGAAGCTGCCGCCGGAACGGGCGCCCCTGGTCAGGCGGGCGGCGTCCACCGTCGCATTGACGGCGGCGTGCGGGGCCACATCGAGGAACCAGACCTGCGCCGCGCCGGCGCGGATCAGCGCACGGATCTCGATGCCGGTGGCCGCGAGGGGGCGCGACAGGAACGGCTGCACGGTCTCGTCGATCCAGCCGAGATGGCGCAGCGCTGAGGAGGCGATGGCGCGGGCGAAGCCGCGGTCGGAGCCTTCGAGCCCGCCATAGGTTTCCGACAGTTCCATCGCCTCGTCGAGCGTGCGGCGCTTGTCGAGCGTCAGGTGCAGGAGTTCAGCCGCGGCCAGCCGGGATTCGGCGCCGCTCACGCAGGATGGCCGGTGCGGATCAACCCCATGGGCCTGCCGTGCGGCGGGGCGCCATGTCCGGGGCGCGCGACGCGGTCACGCCCATTTCGCCCGCCAGGCGGCGAAGGGCTTCGACGCGGTTGGCGGTGGAGGGGTGGGTCGAGAAGAAATTGTCCGGCCCGCGCCCGTTCAGGGGGTTCGAGATGTACATATGGGCCATCGCCGGCGAGCGCTCCGCATAAGGATTGATCTGGGCGCGGGCGCCGCGCTCGATCTTCTCCAGCGCCGAGGCGAGCCAGAGCGGGTTGCCGCAGATCTCGCCGCCGCGCGCATCGGCGACGTATTCGCGCGAGCGGCTGATCGCCATCTGCACGAGGCCGGCGGCGAGCGGGGCGAGGATCATGATGGCAATGCCGAGGACGGGGTTCGGGCGGCCTTCGGAATCGCGGGGACCGAAGAACATGGCGAAGTTCGCCAGCATGCCGATGGCGCCGGCGAGCGTTGCGGTAACGGTCATCGTCAGCGTATCGCGGTGTTCGACATGGGCGAGTTCGTGCGCCATGACGCCGGCCACTTCCTCGCGCGTCAGCATGCTGAGGAGGCCCGTGGTGGCCGCAACGGCGGCGTTGTTCGGGTCGCGGCCCGTCGCGAAGGCGTTCGGCTGGGGCGTGTCGATGATATAGACTTTCGGCTCCGGCAGGCCCGCGCGCTCGGCCAGCCGGGCAACATCCTGGCGGAAGGCGCGCAGCATCGGGTTGGCCGTATTGAGCGCCACTTCCTGCGCGCCCTGCATCCTGAGGACGATCTTGTCGGAGTTCCACCAGGCGAAGACGTTCATCGCCGCGGCCACGCCGAAGGCGATCAGCATGCCGGCGGCCCCCCCGATGAGGTAGCCGATGCCCGCGAAAAGGGCGGTCAGCATGGCCAGAAGGACAAAGGTTTTGGCGGTGCCCATGGGGCGGTCGTCTCCATTCGGTTGCGGCGTTGTAGCATGCCGGGCGGACATTGCCTCCGGCGAAGCCTATATGGGAAACTGTAAATGCAACGGGAAGAGCCCCATGACCGAAAACGCGCCTGTGATCTCAGCGCAAGAGGCTGCCCGGCGCGCGGCGCTGCCGGAAGCGGCGCGGCGGGCCCTGGAAGAGGCCGATGCGCGCCAGGCCGCGGACGCGGCCCTCCCCAAGGACGAAAGCGGCGGCCCGAAAGGTGTCGAGCCCACGCGATATGGCGACTGGGAACGCAAGGGTATTGCTTACGACTTTTGAGGGCGGGTGGGGCCGGAACGCCTCGATGGCGCCCGATCTCAGCCTGCGTTCTGGTTCGCGGCGCTCAGCGTGTCGGGGTCATAGACCGGCGGCTCGGTGCCCCAGTCGATCATGATCACCTTGTCCGGCGCATCTGCCAGTACACGGAACGTCCTGCCACCGGCCTCGGATGGCCCGGGCGGGCCACAGGGCAGGCTGGGCTCTTCCGCCTCACCGCTGATGAATTTGCTGTAGGCCAGGGCTGCCTCGCCGGTCGGCATCAGCACGTGATCATCATGCGAGCCAGGCTCGATCTCACACGATTCGGAACCGGGTGAGGCCGCGCGCACGGCGTCGATGACTGCGCCGATGGGCGCAGCTGCCGGCTTGGCAAAGAACCGGATCACCGGCGTGCGCGTCACAGTGCCATCGGCGCCGGTCTCCTCGCGCTGGAAGCCGGGCAGGGTTTCGTCGGCGACAAGGCGGAGGTTGGGGCAGGTGTAGCTCCAGATCGAGATGCCGGACGATACGACCTCGCCCCAGGTACAGGTCGCGCCGTGCATCTCTGCGATGCTTTCCCGCGGCGCAGGCACTTCGGCATCAGGGACCGAAATGGTCTCGGGGGCGGGCGGCGCCTCGCTTTCCGGCGCGGCGGGCGGGGGAGGCGAGCACGCCGAGAGCAGGATTGCGGCGATGGCAGCCTGGCTTTGGCGCAACACTTGGTTCTCCCCGGTTCAGGTGCTTCGGCCTCGCACCGCATTGCCCTCAACCGTGCCGTCGCGTTCCGGCGAATTCAAGGCGTTCCGTGCTCCGCGCAGGCGAAAGCGGGCTGACCGGCGAGCGCTGAGCGCGTTTGCCGTCACACCGCCTTGTGCGCGATCAGGCTCCTGGCGCCCGAGATGATGGCCTCTTCGGCGGTGCGCGGCTGCCAGCCGAGGACGCGTTTTGCTTTCTCGTTCGAGACATTGCGCTCGCGGTTCAGTTCCGGGATCACCTGCTTCACGGCGGGGTTGATGTTCGCCATCAGTTTCAGCACCCAGCCGGGCAGTTCGCCCTTCGGCAGTTTCTTCTCGTAGGCGGCGGGTATCTGGCCGCGCAGGGTGCTCGCGACTTCCGAGAACCACATGAACTTGTCGGCGACGAGGAAGCGCTCGCCGGCGGCGGCGGGGTTCGTCATCGCCAGCACATGTGCCGAAGCGGTGTCACGCACGTCGACAATACCGAAGCCGACACGCGGCGTGCCGGGCAGCTTGCCGGAGAGCAGCTGGGTGAGGATTTCGACCGAGGCGGAGAAGTCCCGGCTCATCACCGGGCCCAGCACGGCGGCGGGGTTGATGGTGGTGAGTTCCAGGCCTTTGCCGTCGCCGCCCACGTATTCCCAGGCGGCGCGCTCGGCGATGGTCTTGGAGCGCGTGTAGGCCGTGTTGTCAGCGAGGTTGCCGGAATTCGACCAGTGTTCCTCGGTCAGCAGTTTCGGGCGCGCGTCGCCCCAGCCATAGGCGATGGCCGCCATCGAGGAGGTCATCACGACGCGCTTGACGCCGGCCTGCTTTGCCGCCGTCAGCACACGGATCGCGCCGTCGCGGGCGGGCGTGATCAGCTCGTCATGATCCTTGGGCAGGTTGGCCGGGATCGGGGAGGCGATATGCTGGACATAGTCCATGCCCTGGCAGGCCTCGGCCCAGCCTGCATCGCTCGACAGGTCTGCGGCGCGGATGGCGATACGGATATCCTTGCCTGCGTAAGCGCTCAGCGTCTTGTTGAGGGCGTTGGCCTTGGAGGCGGAACGGGCCGTGCCGGTAACCTCGTGCCCCGCCTCGACCAGCTGGTGGATGACATGCCCGGCAATGAAGCCGGTAGCGCCGGTGACGAGGACTTTGGCCATGAGGGTGCTCCGTTTTGTAAACACTAAACAATCTGTTTGGTGTTCACAAGGGGTTGCGTCGCGCGCGGCAGCTGAAACAGGCGCTGGCGCGATGACGCTGAAGTCGGCCATCGCGGGGTTCAGTTTCCGCTCAGCCTGACGGGAGTGCCTCGCTGAGCAGTTCAAAGACCTTCTCGTTGTCCGCGGGTGAAAGGACAAGGATCACTTCAACGTCGCAGCCCGGGGTTTCGAGAAAGGCCGGGCTGTAGCCGAACTGCGCGATGGCGGTGTCGCCGCTTTTGAACACGGCGGTGATCACGGAGCTGGCTTTGCGCGAATTGGGGTCGTGCGTTTCGCCGGCCGCGATGAACCATCCGTCCACGCGCTCAAGGAGGAAGGCTTGCAGGGCCGCGATCCGGGCGGGGTCGCGCAGCGTGAGGCGTGGCTCCGGCGACCGGCGATCGCGGTTGCCGTCATAGATTTCGACGGCGCTGACCGGCTCGCCCGAGAGCGCCCTGAAATCCAGCGCGTCACATTGGGGCGGCGGTCCTGCGTCTGTGCATCCGGCCGCGAGCAGGCAGAGTGCGGCGGCGAGAAAGCCGCAGCGGGATTTCGCAGAGATCTTCGGATCGGTCATCAGAACAGCTTCGGAGGCTCGAGAGGTTTTTTCTGGTTCAGGAGGTGCTCGCGCCAGGTGATGTAGAGGGTCGAGACGACGATGATGCCGGCGCCGGCCCAGACGAAGGGGCCGGGCAGGGCGCGGATCATGAACCAGTCGGCCGTCGCCCCCATCGGCAGACGCAGATAGTCCATCGGCGAGAGGAAGGACGCGTCGCCCACCGACATGCCCTTGATGAAGCAGAACTGCGCGACCACGCCGAAGAAGGCCATCGACAGGATCAGTCCCCATTCGGCAAGGCTGGGCGAGGCCCAGACGGCAAGGGCGGCGGGCAGGATGAACAGCGACGAGAGCAGGTTGGCCCAGATCAGCAGCGCCAGCGGTGAATGCACCCCCGTCAGCGATTTCACCAGCACGATGGTAAAGGCGAAGCAGAGCGAAGACAGGATCGCGAACAGGCTGCCGATACTGAAATGCGTGCCGCCGTCGCTGCCGAGCAGGGCCGGCACCAGGGTCATCACCAGAACACCGATGAAGCCCGCGATCACGGCGCTGGTGCGGTGCACGCCGACTTTCTCGCGCAGCAGGAAGACGGCCAGCAGGGTGACGAACAGCGGCCGTGTAAAGCTCAGCGCGTTGAACTCGGCCAGCGGCAGGCCGAACACCGGCCAGATGGCAATCAGGCCGAAGACGAACCCCGCCGAGCCGATCAGGCTGCGGGTGACGAGGGCGCCAAAGCGGGCGGTGTGCAGCCTGACCATGCCGAGGAAGATGAACGGCGAGGCCAGCAGGAAGGCAAAGAAGCTGCGCCAGAATGCGAGGAAGACGGGGTGTATGTCAGCCGTGATTTCCTTGGCGAGCGCCAGATGCAGCGTGTAGCCCATGCCGGACACGATCATCCAGAGCGCGCCCTGAAGATTGCCCGACAGCGGCCTGCGCCGTATTGGAGGGGAGGGGTCATTGCTCATGCCGGATTTTTCACCCGAGGATATCGACGAGATCGACCGGCTGTGGCGCAGCCAGGCGTGGGATCACATGTGGACCGGGTGGGCGGCGGCGGGTGAGCGGCCGGGGACCGTCTGGATCTTCCGCACACTGACGCACTGGCGGCGCTTTCCCCTGACCAGGACAGAAACAGGCTACGCTCTCAGTGACGACCGGGGCAACCTCTTTCGGGAAGCTGTGACCCTGGAAGACCTGCTGAAAGCGGTTGAGGCGGTGCCGCAACTGCCGGATCCGCCGCCCTAGGATCGAGCCGCGGCCTGCGCAAGGCGAAGCTGCTCGGCCTGTTCCGGCGTGATGCCGAGTGCGTCGAGCACCGGGCTGTTGGCGGTCTCGTCCCAGCTGTGGCGCGGGCCAACCGTGATGCCGCCATCGACGAGGAATTCCCCGCCGGTAATGAAGCCGGCAGCGTCCGAGGCGAGGAAGGCCGCCATCTCGGCAATGTCGGTGCCGCGGCCGGTGCGCCCGGCAGGCTGGATCCTGCCGCCGCCCTGCGCCAGCATCTCGGCCATCTGGTCGGCCTGTTCGCGGGGCAGGCCGAGCGAGGCCCCGAAGATCGAGGTGGCAATAAAGCCGGGCAGGATCGCATTGACGCGGATCTTGTATTTGGAGAGCTCGGCGGCGGCGAGCTTCGAGAAGTGCGCGACGCCCTTCTTGGCGACCGAATAGGTGATCGGGGCATAACCCGCCGAGACGGCGCTGATCGAGGACGTGTTGATGATCGACCCGCCCTTCGCCTTCATGTGCGGAATGGCAAACTTGGTGCCGGCGAAGACCTGCTTGAGGAGCAGGTTCATCGTCTGGTCGTAGCCATCGAGATCAAGCTCCTCGACCGTGGTCGGCGTGCCGCCATGGCCGGCATTGTTCCAGACCACGTCGAGAGAGCCGAAGGCTTTCGGCGCTTCGGCCATGATCGCTTCAAGCTGTGCGAGATCGGTCACGTCGCAGTGCACAAAGCGCAGCTTGTCCTTGCCGAAGCGCGTCTCGAGGGCGCGCCCCTTCTCGTCCTGGATGTCGCCCGCGATGACCTTTGCGCCCGCCGCGATGAAGACCTCGACGCCCGCGAGACCAATGCCGCTCGCAGCGCCTGTGATGACTGCCACTTTGCCCTTGAGATCTGCCATGTATTACTCCCGTTATGCCGCGACATGCGCTGGCCTTCCGCAAGGGGCGTCAAGGCCCTGCCTCTCTCCTCTCCCGCGAGCAGGAGCGTGCAGAGGCGTCACTTTTTCTTCAAGCCGAACCTGGAGATGAAAATCCCGTCCAGCACCCGCTTCGGCAGGCGGGTGGCGATCGTAAAGTTGGTCAGCTTGTCCGGCACCGGCGCGTAGCGCGCCTTTGGCTTGCGGGCCGACAGGGCGGTCTCGATCACGGCGGCGATCTTTTCCGGCGGCAGACCGGTCTGGCCGCCCCTGAACATCGCCTGCTCGAATGTTTTCAGGGACGCTCCCCAGTCGCTTGTCGCGTAGGCGCCTTCGGCATTGTCCTTCTCGGCCTTGTCCCAGATCGGCGTGCGCACCGCGCCCGGGCCGACGGCGATGGCATCAATGCCGTAAATCGCGAGCTCCCGGCGGAGCGTGTCGGTCATCGCTTCGTTGGCATGCTTGGTGGCGGTGTAGGCGCCGAGGAAAGGCGAGGCGATCCGCCCGCCGACCGAGGTGATCGTGACGATCCGGCCTGGCGGGCCTTCGCGGGCGGGGTCGGAGCCGAGCAGCGGGAGCATCGCCTGCGTGACGCGCAGCATGCCGAACACGTTGACCGCGAAGTGCGCTTCGAAATCCTTCAACGGCTGGATGCCCAGCGGGCCCATCCTGGCGATGCCGGCATTGTTGACGAGGCCGGCCAGGCGCCGCTTGCCCAGAGCGGCGGCGATGACCGGGACGGCGGCCTCGACCTGCTCTGGCTTCGCCACGTCCAGCTTGATCGGCCTCAGATCACCCGCCGAGCCCTCTTTCAGGCGCATGCCGTCCGAATCGGAGCGCACACCGGCGAACACGGTCCAGCCCTGCGCGCTCAGGTGGCGGGCGGCGGCATAGCCGATCCCGGTGGAGGCGCCGGTGATCAGAACGGTGCGGGTGAAGGCAGGGGCGGTGAGTTCGGTCATGTTCCCCTATACGCGCAGCTGCGCCTTTAGTTTTCAGTTTTTTTCGCGCCGCCCTCGATCACCGTGAGGTGAGGCTTTGCCTTGCGCAGTGCAGTGACGTTTCCGGCGCCCGCCAGACCGGCCACGGGCACGAGGGAAGGGCGGGATTTTGGCGGCGGCGGGGCTTCGGGCGGCGGCGCCGGGGGCTCGGCCAGACGCTCGGCCTGGCGCTCGGGCGGGGCCGGCATGCGGTGTTTCTGGCCCATCGGCTTCCTGGCCCCGAAGCTCCCGGCCTCCTTGCCGCGCGCTTTCTTGTCAATCTGCTTGAGTTTGAGCTGCTGCAGACCGGACAAGGCCTCCCCGTCAGCGCCCTTCATCGGGTCCGAGAAGGCGGAGCCGTATTTTTCGATCCTTCCCTCGACTTCTTCCAGGAAAGCGACCTCCCAGTCGGTCAGAGGCGGGCCGAGGCCCTGCGCCGCAAGATCAGCCGCCCGGCGCAGCTTTCGCAACGCGGCGCGTTTCCTGCGCTCATCAACCTCCCTGGCCATGGCGCTTTCCTAAGGCGATTTGGGCGGCGCGCGCAATCTCAGGCTTCGCCGAGGGCGATCAGGTAGGTTTCGAGGATCATTTCCTGTTCGTCGCGCTCGGCCTTCTCGATT
>CALGEF010000307.1 GCA_937881755.1 uncultured Acidobacteriota bacterium | reverse complement strand
GACTGCCGCCGTATGTAGGCTAGCCGCGACGAGATGGCAATAAAAAACCCAATAAAATCAATTGCATATGATAGTGAGACACACTTGCAAACAGGTGTGCGCACCTTTCTGCGGGCATCCTTGAAGCATTTGAATTATCAGGCGTTTATCGTTGCCCAGGCCAGCTATTCTGCGGCGAGGATCTGCATCTGGGGAGCGCAGCGGTCCATATGCTCGGAGATCATGTCGCCAATCATTGTGGAGCATTTTCCGCAATTGAACTTGCAGCCATGGTGCGACTGGACCGCGTTCGGGCTGCGCGCGCCCGATTCCACGGCTTCGCGGACGGAGCGGCAGTTGATTCGGTTGCACACACAGATGATCATGAGAACCATTTGCAGTCCCTGCGAATGATTGTCAACTGCACTTTTCCCGCCCCCCACTGGATTCCTGAACTGCGCCTGCCGGCTGCAAAACCCCTTGCCAACCGGGTGCGTTGGCGTAGCGTTTCCCATGGCTGGAGCCTATCCGATCCGTTACCCGCGCCGGCAGGCATCGCGATGGTGCTTGCGTCAGCTGACCGGCGGCCTGATCCGGCAGTTTGGCGAACTTGCAATTACCGGCCTCGAACACGTTCCGAAGACCGGACCGGTGATCCTCGCCGCGAACCATTTCGCCTTCACGGATGCGCCGCTGCTGCTTTATGCCAGTCCCCGCCTGGTCGAATTCATCGGCGGCGCTGAGCGCCCGAATTCACCGGTCTGGAGCCGGATGATCCCGCAGGCCTGGGGCTTCATTCGCGCGTATCGCGGCGGCTTCAGCCGCTCGACCCTCACCGCCTCACTCGGCATTCTTGAACAGGGCGGCGTCCTCGGCATCTTTCCGGAAGGGGGCAACTGGGCAACCCTGCTTCGACCCGCGCGGCCTGGCCTGGCCTTTCTCGCCCTGCACAGCGGCGCACCGGTCATTCCGGTCAGCATCACCGGTTCTGTCACGCTCCTGGCCAGGCCGCGCGAAGCGGTGGGCGTGCAGTTCCATGCGCCGATCTCTCCGCCGGTGATCAGCGAAAGCGGACGGGCCAGGCGCCGCGCGCTGGACGCCTTCAGCGAAACCGTGATGGCGGCCGTGGCAACCGGCTTGCCGGACGCGCAACGCGGACGTTATGCGGCCGACCCTGCCGCCCGGATCGCGGCCGAGGCGGTCTCCGCCTTTCCGTTCCACGCACCCGGAATGCGCGGCATGTGAGGCGGCCGTCTCAGGCCTCCCAACCGAACACGTCTTCGACGCCAAGGTCAAAAACCCGCGCGATCCGGAAGGCGCTTTCGAGGGAGGGGGAGTATTTGCCCAGTTCGATGGCGATGATGGTCTGGCGCGTCACGCCGATCGCCTCGGCGAGGGCGGACTGACTCATGCTCCCGTGTTGCTCGCGCAGGTCCCGGATGCGGTTGGTGATCGGCGGGGCCTTGGCCATGTCTCAGACGCCCCGGCGATAGAGGACGACCTGGAAAACATAGTCCGCGATCTGGCCCAGCATCAGGCTGAGGAAGACCAGATGGAAGAGCATGTTGCCGTCCATGTTCACCGCATAATGCCACAGCCCGCCGAGCGCCGGCACCACCATCACATAGCCGGCCCAGTTGCCGGCCTTGTCACCGATGATCTTCTCGCGCTCGTCGGCAGGCGCGTTCGCCTCGCGCGGCGACGTGGCGGCGAGGGCTGCCATGAGGATGACGGAGGCAATGACGATCACCACGACATAGGCGATGACGAAGCCGACGATGGGCGGCGCCGTCTGGCCAAGCGCGCGCGAAGCGCTGATGATCATGTAGAGATAAAACGCTGCGCCTCCGATGAGGATCAGGGCCATGGCCCAGGCAGTCTTTTCGCGGAAGGGCATGATGTGGCCTTTCTGTGTAAAAAATATCTTACATCTGCATGTAGTATAAGATTTTTGACATGTCAAAGATTATTTACACACATCGCTTGACGCCCAAAGGCGTGGCCTCTAGGCCCGGCCAACTGCCAACTCTGATATGACTGACCGACGATGACCGACCTTTCCATCCTCGCCCAAACCGCCAAGGCCTGGCCTTTCGAGCTGGCGCGCGCGCTGGAAAAGCGGGTGGCGGAACAGGTGAAGGCGGGCGAGCGCGCCGCCGATGCGCCAGTGATCTTCGAGACCGGCTATGGTCCGTCGGGCCTGCCGCATATCGGAACCTTCGGCGAAGTCGTGCGCACGACAATGGTGCGCCGTGCCTTCGAAGTACTGACTGCCGGCAAATATGCGACGCGCCTGATCTGCGTGTCGGACGACATGGACGGCATGCGCAAGGTTCCGGACACCGTGCCAAATCCTAAATCGCTGGAGCAGTATCTTCAGATGCCGCTGACGACTGTGCCAGATCCGTTCGGCACGCATGCCTCCTATGGCGCGCACATGAACGCGCGGCTCTGCGCCTTTCTCGACCAGTTCGGTTTCAGGTATGAGTTCCTCTCGGCGACGGAATGCTACAAGTCTGGCCGTTTTGACGCCATGCTGCGGCGCGCGGCAGAGAAGTACGACGCCATCATGGGTGTCATGCTGCCGACGCTGGGCCCTGAGCGGCAGGCGACGTATTCGCCCTTCCTGCCGATCAGCCCGAGCACCGGCCGCGTGCTCTATGTGCCGATGAAGCATGTGGACGCGGCCAGAGGCGAAGTGACCTTCACGGACGAAGATGGCACCGACGTGACGCTTCCGGTGACCGGCGGCGCGGTCAAGATGCAGTGGAAGCCGGACTTCGGCATGCGCTGGTCGGCGCTCGGCGTAGACTTCGAGATGTTCGGAAAGGACCATCAGGCCAACGCCCCGGTCTATTCCAGGATCGCCCGCATCCTCGGCCACCGGCCGCCGGAACAGTACGTCTACGAACTGTTCCTGGACGAGAGGGGCGAGAAAATTTCCAAGACTAAGGGCAACGGCATCTCGGTCGAGCAATGGCTCGCCTATGCGCCCGATGAAAGCCTGTCGCTCTACCAGTTCCAGAAGCCGCGCGTCGCCAAGAAGCTGCACTTCGACGTGATCCCGAAAGCGGTGGACGAATACCTGACCTTCCTCGACAGATTTCAGCAGGAAGATGCCGCTGCGCAGCTGGAAAACCCCGTCTGGCACATCCATTCCGGCCATCCGCCGCAATGGTCGAGCCCTGTATCCTTTGCGCTGCTGCTGAACCTTGTAGCCGTGGCGAACCCGACCGACGCCTCGCAGCTCTGGGCCTACATCACGCGCTATGCACCCGGCACCTCGCCGCAGACGCATCCGCTGCTCGATGAACTCGCCGGTTATGCCATGCGCTATTACCGCGACTTCGTTCTGCCTGCGAAAATTTTCCGTACGCCGACGGAGCAGGAGCGCGCCGCAATGGCGGACCTTGCGGGCCGCCTGCGCACCTTCCCGGACGAGCCGACGGGTGAGAACCTTCAGGCCATGACCTTCGAAATCGGCAAGACACATGGTTTCGAGAACCTGCGTGACTGGTTCAGGGCGCTCTACGAAGTACTGCTCGGACAGGAGCAGGGGCCCCGCTTCGGCAGCTTCGCCGCGCTATACGGCGCAGGCGACACCGCGAAGCTGATCGACGAGGCGCTGGCGCGCTGAGGCGTTGCGCATATGGGCGGGTGAGGGTGAGGCGAGACGTATGACGCGGGAATCAGATCAGAAGGACGCAGGCCGCAGGCCGCCCAACATCATCCTTGTGCTGACGGATGATCTCGGTTACAGCGATATTGCGCCCTATGGCGGCGTGTTCGGGACGCCGGCGCTGTCGCGGATGGCGCGCGAGGGCTTCCTTGCCACCGATTACTACAGTCCGGCGAACATCTGCACGCCGGCCCGCGCCGGCATCCTGACCGGCCGGTATCCCTTGCGCACGGGTCTCGGCTTTGAAGTGATTATGCAAGGCGATGACAGGGCCCTGCCGCGCAGCGAGGTCACAATTGCCGCGGCACTGAAACCCGCCTACGCGGCCGGCCTCTTCGGCAAGTGGCACCTAGGCCATCGTGCGCCTGACTGGTTGCCGACAACCTATGGCTTCGACCGGTTTGTCGGCATTCCCTATAGCCACGACATGGCGCCGCTTTCGGTCTTTGCCGCGAATGCCGGAGAAGCGGCGCGCGAGTACAGCGTGCCGTTCGAATCCCTGCAGGAAGAATTCTACACGCAGGCCGAACGGTTCATTGAGGCAAACTGCGACCGCCCCTTCTTCATCGAACTGGCGCTCAGTGCGCCGCACTTGCCAAACTATCCGCCGGACGCCTTGCAGGGAAAGTCCCGCGTCGGCCCCTATGGCGACTCGATTCTCGAGATCGATGCGATCATGGGACGTCTGTTCGCGAAGCTCGAAGCGCTCGGCCTCGGCCCGGACACTCTGGTGATTTTCACATCCGACAATGGCCCCTGGTTTGAAGGCTCGAGTCTTCCGCTGCGCGACCGGAAGGGCGGCTCCGGATATGACGGCGGCTACCGCGTGCCCTTCCTCGCCTGGTGGCCGGGACAAATACCAGCGGGCCGGCGTTCCAACGCCATCGTCTGCGGCATCGACCTTTTCCCGACCTTCTGCGCGCTCGCCGGCATCGCTGTGCCGGACGGTCTCGAGATCGACGGACGGGATATTTCGGATGTGCTCCTGCGCGGGGCGCCGTCGCCGCATGAGCAGCTCCTCCTTTTCAACAACTTTGACGTGGTGGCCGTTCGCACCCAGCGCTGGAAGTATGTCGCGGAGACCTACTACCGCACCTTTCGCGTGCCGCTGGCGCGCTGGGGGCATGAGGAACTTTACGACATGTCGGTCAGCGATACCGAAAGCTACAGCCTCGCGCGCTATGAGCCCGCTGTGCTTGCCGAAATGCAGCGCCGTCTCGCGGCGGCACGGGCCGAATTCCAGCCCTACAACACGGGTGTTCCGGATTTTTTCCGGACCTTTTCTGCACAGCTGAAGCAGCGGCAGGACTGAGCACGAGACAAAATGGAAAGTTAAGCTGCACGGCTCGTGAATCGCGGGTATGATTTCACGACATTCCGGAGATGTCCTGACATGCGTTCACTGATCCTTGCCGCCTTCGCTCTCAGCCTCATGCCGCTGACCGGTTGCCTCGCCACCAGGATCGTGACCGTACCGATCGGGCTGGCCGGTGACGCGCTGGAGGCGACTGGGAGGGGCATCGTGATGGTCGGCGGCACCGCTGTGCGGGTGACCGGCGACGCGCTTGATGGACCTGACGAAATGGTCCGCCTCACGGTCACCTACAGGAAAGGCAAGCGCGAACGCACCGAGGAGCGCGTCGTCAAGGCGAAGTATGTCGAGCGCGAGATCAAGGACATGAGCAGGGACGGCAAGGTATGCGACGTCGAAGTCTCGCCTGTCGATTGACGCTGAAAAGAAGATGCCCCGGAAGCCGATCAGCGCGCCCGGGGCCAGTGATCGGGCAAGACTACTCTACTGCGACGCTGAAATCAGCGAAGTCTTTGCCTTCGGAAGCTTGCCAGTCGGCCAGCCGGCCCAAAGGTCTGCTTCAAGCGCCCTGGCTTTCGCGGCGGCGGCTTCCTTCACATGCCCGAAGCCGCGGATTTCATCCGGAACCTTGGCAATCTCGACTGCGAGCGCATGGTTGCCAGCGGTCAGTTCGCGCGCGATGCGGCCCAGGTTCTCAAGATAGGTGTCGCGCAGGGCGCGCTCCATCTTGCGTTCCTCGGTATAGCCGAAGAGGTCAAGCTGCGTGCCGCGCAGGCCCTTGAACTTCGCCAGCAGCTTGAAGCCGGTCATCATCCACGGGCCGAAATGCTTCTTCTCGAGATGGCCGTGCGAATCCTTCTTCGCAATGATCGGCGGCGCGAGCCAGAAGCGCAGCTTGCCGCCCTTGAACTGGCTGGCCAGCTGCTGAGCGAATTTTCCGTCCGTATAGAGGCGGGCGACTTCATACTCGTCCTTGTAGGCCATCAGCTTGTAGGCATAGGTCGCCGCCGCCCGCGTCAGGTTCTCGCCAAGACCGGCTTTCGCCTCGGCGTCGCGAACTTCGGCCACGATGGCACGGTAACGCGCCGCATAGTCCGCATTCTGGTACGCCGTGAGACGCGCGGCGCGATCCTCGATCAAGACATCGAGCGTCTTCTCCTCGACATGCCCGCGCGGATCAGACTGCGCAGCGAGGCGTTCCGGCGCGGCCGCCGCGATGCGGCCGATATTAAACGCCGCCATATTGTCTTCGACCTTGGTGGCGTTAAGGCGGATTGCGCGGTAGAGCCCGCGCAGCGAAACCGGCACCTTGCCCTTCTGCCAGGCATAACCTGCCATGATCATGTTCGTGTAGATCGCCTCGTGCAGGTAGCCGACCGCAAGGGCCTCGGCATCGAACGCGCTGAACTCTGCCGCCTGCCGCTTCACACGCGCTGACAGCAGCTCGCTCTCATAGCGTTTCGACCGGTTACGGATGAATTCCGAAGTCGGCGTTACGTCCGAGTTGGCGAAAGCAGCGGTTCGGCCTGCATCCATAAGGTTCAACGCGTCGCCGCCGGCCGCCACGACGAGATCGCAGGCGATCACGCAATCAGCGCTGGCGGGCGGCACGCGGCCGGTGGAAATCAGCTCGGGCTCGCGCGCAAAGCGGATGTGGGAGAGGACAGGGCCGCCCTTTTGCGCGAGGCCGGTCATGTCGAGGGAAGAAGCAGCATTGCCGTCCACATGTGCAGCCATCGCCAGCACGGCGGCGACCGTCGTGACACCTGTGCCGCCCACGCCGGTGAACAGGATGTTCCAGGGCTGCGCCAGGCCTGGGGTCTCCGGTAAGGGCAGGCCGTCTGCGTTGAACGCCTGGCGCGGCTGCGCTTCCCAGGCCGGCTCGCCGTCCTGGATGGTCACAAAGCTCGGGCAGAAACCTTTCAGGCAGGACAGGTCGGTGTTGCAGGTCGACTGGTTGATGCGCCGCTTGCGGCCAAGCTCTGTCTCGATCGGCTCGACCGAGAGGCAGTTCGACTTCACCGAACAGTCGCCGCAGCCTTCGCAGACTTCGGTGTTGATGATCGTACGCACACGATCCGGCTTGATCATGCCGCGCTTGGAGCGGCGGCGTTTCTCGGTGGCGCACATCTGGTCATAGATGATCACCGAGACGCCGGGCGTCTCACGCAGCTTCATCTGGACGTCTTCGAGGTCGTCGCGGTGGTGGATCGTCACGCTGCGGGGCAGGTCGCGCACGCCGGCATAGCGGGTGGGGTCTTCTGTCACGATACGGATGGTCTTCACACCCTCGGCCTCGACCTGCTGGGCGATCATCGCGGGCGTCTGGCCAGATTCTACATGCTGGCCGCCGGTCATCGCGACGGCGTCATTGTAGAGGATCTTGTAGGTCATGTTCGCGCCGGAGGTCACGGCGGCCCGGATCGCGAGAACTCGCCACGCTGATTCCTGAATTCAAAAACTAAAAGCTAAACGCCAAA
>CALGEF010000306.1 GCA_937881755.1 uncultured Acidobacteriota bacterium | reverse complement strand
CATCGCGCGCGATCATTTACGGGACGAGCACGAGTTGTCTGGGGTCGGCGGCGTAGAGGGCCAGACCGAGGGAGCCGATGAGGGCGCGGTAGCCGTCGCGGGCGGCGTGTTCGTCTTCATGCAGCGCCTTGCGGCCGGCGAGCGCGAGGGGGATGCCCGCGGCGGTGATCCATTTGAGGCCGGTGCAGGCTTCGGCGAAGGCACCCTGCCCGCGCTCGGCGTCATGGGCGGCGGAGTCGTGGGAGTCGAGCGAGACGCGCAGGGTCATGCGGCCGGGATAGCGGGCGGCGAGATCGGCGAGGCCGGCCTGAACACGCGGGCGCATCATGGGCCGCATGGCATTCGTCAGTACAAGGAGTGTGTGGCCGCGCGCAAGGGCGCCGTCCAGGATGGCGATTATCTCAGGCGCCATGAAGGGCTCACCGCCGGTGATGCCGATTTCGGCGGTCTGGGTCAGTTCGGCGAGGTAGGGCTCCACGTCCGCGCGTGTCAGGTAGACGAGGCGATCATTGGTTGGGCTGCTGTCGATATAGCAATTGGCGCAGGTGATGTTGCAGAGCGTGCCGGTGTTGAACCAGAGCGTCTTCAGGCCCGACCAGGCGACACTGGCGCGGGGTTCGCCCTTCGCGGTGACGCAAGGGTCGGAATATTTTGCGTTCGGGATCAGGGCGTCGGCCATGACGCAATGCCTAAAGCCAGCTGGATTGCGCGCCAAGGGCTGACGCTGCGACTCCCCGGAACGTGATCCGTCACCCCACTATTTGTCCAGGCACCAGCGCAGGATCGCCTTCTGGGCGTGCAGGCGGTTTTCTGCTTCGTCCCAGACGAGGCTGGCCGGGCCGTCGATGACTTCGGCGTCGACTTCCTCGCCCCGGTGAGCGGGCAGGCAATGCAGGAATCTGGCGCCGCTATTGGCGATTTCCATCAGCTCGTCTGTCACCGCAAAGGGCTCGAGGATTTCGAGGCGGCGTTCGGCGTCGAGGTCGCCCATCGAGACGAAGGTGTCGGCGATGACGACATCGGCGCCGGCGACGGCTTCCTCGGCGGTCTCGAACAGTTCGATCCGGCCCTGCAGTTCGGTGGCGATGTCGAGATCGTCCTCGTCCGGCGCGTAGCGGTGCGGCGTGCCGATGGCGAGGGTGAAGCCGAACTTGGCGGCGGCGTGGATGAAGCTGGCGCAGACATTATTGCCATCCCCGACCCAGGCGAGGCGGGCCCCCTTTAGGGTGAGGCCGTTCTCTTCGAGCGTCATCAGGTCGGCCATGATCTGGCAGGGATGCGAGCGGTCCGACAGGCCGTTGATGACCGGCACGCCGGCGGCTTCGGCGAAGGTTTCGATGTCGGTATGGTCGTTGGCGCGTATCATCACGGCGTCGACATAGCGGGAAAGAACCCGGGCGGTGTCCTCGATCGACTCGCCGCGGCCGAGCTGCATGTCGCCGGCGGAGGTGGTGATCGCGCCGCCGCCGAGCTGGCGCATCGCCATGTCGAAGGAAAAGCGGGTGCGCGTGGAGGCCTTCTCGAAGATCATCGCGAGGGTGTGGCCCTCGAGCGGGGCGCCGGGATCTACGCGGCCCTTGGGCCAGCCGGCGCGGGCCTTCTTCGCACGGTGCGCCTCGTCGAGGATCGCGCGCAGGTCAGCCTGTTCCAGCGGCCAGATATCGAGAAAGTGGCGGATCGTCATGGGCGCGGCCCCCGGCAAAAAATAAGCGCGCCGCATAGCCTGTTATGGGGGGGATGTCATCAAGCCCCTTCTCCAATCCGGAGAAAGGGCTGGCTCCGGGGGCTCAGGCGCGTTTCAGGACGCGGATGAGGATCAGCAGGATCACGGCGCCGGGGGTGGCGTGGACGATCGCCGCCAGGATGCCGCCGCCGAGGCCGGAGCCGATGGCGGGCATGTTGAAGGTCGGCAGCGTCGCCGCGATGACGACGAGGGAGGCGCAGGGCACACCGGCGATACCCCTGGACATGACCATCAGCATCAGCAGCAGGATGATCTGCTGCGCCACCGTCATCTCCGCACCGAGGGCCTGGGCGATGAACAGCACTGCGACGGTGCAGTACATCATCGAGCCATCAAGGTTGAACGAATAGCCGAGAGCGACGACGAAGCTGGCCACGCGGTTGGCAACGCCGAACCGCTCAAGGCGCCCGAGAAGCGTGGGGGAATGCGGCTTCCGAGCTCGCGGTTGAGAAGGCGATCAACAGCGGCGCGCACTGCGGCGATAAGGGGGAAGACCCGGCCTCTGAGCACCACGAAGCCCGCCGCGATCAGCACCGCCCAAAGCACGCCGACGCCGAGATAGAAACTGCCCACCAGGCGCGCTTAGTCGGTCAGGACGCCAAGCCCCTTGATGGCAACCACCTTGGCGATCGCGGCAAACACTGCCACTGGCGCCAACACCATCACATAGCCGGTGATCTTCAGCATGACGAAGGCGCCCTGCTCGAGCAGATCCGTGACTTTCTGGGCCTGGGGACCCAGGGCCTGCAGGGCGGCGCCTAGGAAAATCGAGAATACGACGATCTGCAGCACTTCATTACGCGCCATGGCGTCAATGATCGAGGTGGGCGCCACGCGGGTGATGAATTCCCTGAACGTGAGGCTTCCAGTGGCGAGTTCGGGCCTGGCGCCGTCGAGGCCCGTGGTGTCGAAGCCGATGCCGGGATGCAGGAAGCTGGCCATCACGAGGCCGATGCCGAGCGAGACAAAAGAGGCCGTGATGAACCAGGCCATGGTGCAAACGCCGATGCGCCCGAGCGCGCCGCCGCCTCAGATATGCGCGATTGCGAACGCAAGCGTGGTCAGGATCAGCGGCGCGACGATCATCTTGATCAGCCGCAGGAAGATGTCCGAGAGGATCTTCACGCCGTCGGCGAAGGCTGTTGCCTGTTCGGGTGTTGCGGCAGAACAGACCCCGGCCCCCACCGCAATGCCGAGGACCAGTGGCCCGATAAGCGCCCAGAGTATCCAACGGCACATGTTCACGCCATGACTTTGCGTAACCAGCTCCCCTCGCCCAGCACGCAGAAAGCTGACGTCCTCCCGCACGAGGCGCTCTAGCGAAGCAGGCCGGAATGCCCTAAATGCGGCCTTTCAAACCTTCCCTCTCCTCCCGTCTCCGAAGGGTTCTTCGCCTCATGGATAATGTTCTCATCATCGGCGCCGGCGCCGCCGGCTCTGTCGTCGCCAAAAAATGCGCGATGGACCGCAAGACGTTCAAGCACATCACGCTGGCTTCGCGGCGGATCGAGAGCTGCGAAAAGGTGGCCAAGGATTGCGTTACGCAGATCGAGATCGCCCAGGTGGACGCCGATGACGTGGCCGCCACCGTCGCGCTGATCAGGAAAGTGAAGCCGGACCTCGTGATCAACATGGCCCTGCCCTACCAGGACCTGCCGGTCATGGACGCCTGCCTCGAGGCCGGCGTGAACTATCTCGACACCGCCAACTACGAGCCGCGCGAAGTCGCGAAGTTCGAGTATTCCTGGCAGTGGGCCTATCAGGAGCGCTTCAAGGCCGCTGGCCTGACGGCCATCCTCGGCTGCGGGTTCGACCCCGGAGTTTCGAACGTCTGGTGCGCCTATGCGCAGGAATACCTGTTCGACGAGATTGACTTCATCGACATCGTTGACTGCAATGCTGGCGACCATGGCAAGACTTTTGCCACGAACTTCAACCCGGAGATCAACCTGCGGGAAGTGACGCAGGATGGCAAATACTGGAAAGAGGGCGAGTGGATCGAGATCCCCGCGCTGTCGATCAAGACGATGGTGGACTATCCGGAAGTCGGCCCGCGCAAATCCTACCTCATCTACCATGAGGAAGAAGAAAGTCTCGTGAAGAACATCCGTGGCCTTAAGCAGATCCGCTTCTGGATGACTTTTGGCGACGCCTACATCAAGCACCTCGAAGTGTTTAAATCCATCGGCCTGATCAGCCTTGAGCCGATCAAGCACAAGGGCATGGACATCGTGCCGATGGAATTCCTGCGCGACCTGTTGCCCCCGCCATCGTCCTTAGCCGAGAACTATACCGGCAAGACGTCCATCGGCGTGATCGTCCGTGGCCGGAAGGGCGGCAAGGAAATTGCCAAGATGCTCTACAACGTCTGCGACCATGCCGAGACGAACAAGGAAGTCGGCGCACAGGCTGTTTCCTACACTACGGGCGTCCCGCCGGTCTCCGGCGCAGCGATGTTCTTCCGCGGCATCTGGAAAGGCCCGGGCGTATTCAACGTCGAACAGTTCCCGTCGAAACCTTTCCTGGATGATGTGGCAGAACGCGGCCTGCCGACAACGATCATCGACATCGGGCCGGATGATCAGGACGAGTTGTTTGAGGTGGTGACTTAAGCCCTCAACTTCCGCTTATCCCGGCGAAATCCGGGATCCAGAGTGGCAGATGAATTGATCTTGGTACTGGATCCCGGATTTCGCCGGGATGAGCGGATAAAAAATGGCTTCTATTCAAACCCCCTGCTTCGTGCTCGACACCGCGCGTCTCCGGAAAAACCTTGAGACGGCGAAGCGCGTGCGCGAGCAGGCCGGCTGCAAGATCCTTCTTGCGACCAAAGCCTTCGCGATGCCGGCGGCGTTTGCGCTGATGCGGGACTATCTCGATGGCACGACCGCCTCCGGCGAGCATGAGGCGATCATGGGCCAGGCGGAGTTCGGCAAGGAAGTCCACGTCTATTCGCCCGCCTATACCGAAGACGAAGTCCGCAGGCTGACGAAAGTGGCGCAGCATATCTATTTCAATTCCGCCGAACAGCTTGCACGGTTTGGCGACATTGCGCGCGATGCCGGCTGCCATACCGGCCTGCGGGTGAACCCCGGCTACTCCAATGCCACCCTCGGCGGCGATCTCTACAATCCGACCGCCCCCACCAGCCGCTTCGGCGAAGTGCCGGAAAAGCTTGCGCAGGTCGACTGGTCCGGCGTCGACATATTCCACGTCCACGCCCTCTGCGAGAGCCTGCATGAAGGCTCCGTCGGCCTGATCGAATACGTCTCGGAACACTTCGCTGCCTATGTCGGCCAGGTGAAAGCCGTGAACTTCGGCGGCGGGCATTTCCTCAACAAGCCGGGCTATGATGTCGACAAGCTGATCGCGGCGATCAAGGCGTTCAAGGCGCGCTTCGGCGTCGAGGTGATCCTCGAGCCGGGCGCCGGCCTCGTCGTCAACACCGGCGAGCTGCATGCGACCGTCCTCGCCCTCCACTGGAATGCGATGGATCTCGCCATCCTCGACGCCTCCGCCTCCACCCATATGCCGGACGTACTGGAAGTGCCTTATCGCCCGGACGTGATCGGCGCCGGGCAACCGGGCGAACATCCGCACACCTACCGGTTCGGCGGCAAGACCTGCATGACCGGCGACATTATCGGCGACTATTCGTTCGAAAAGCCGCTTTCGCCCGGCGACGAGATCATCTTCACTGACCAGATGCACTACGCTTTCGTGAAGACGAACACGTTCAACGGCACGCCGCTGGCGAACCTCGCCATCCGCTGGGAAGACGGGCGGGTCGAGATGATCTCGGATTTCGGGTATGAGGAATTCCGGCGGCGGCTGGGGCGCTAACCCAACAACCGTGGCTCCTTCTGTACTCCGAGCATTACGCCCATGCGGTTGGCGGCGCCGAGGCCTTGAGCTGGCGTATCAACGTGGTCTTGCCAATGCCCGCCTCTCCGGAAAACAGTGCGATGTGCCCGCGTCCGGCGCCGGCGCAGGCGGCCAGGGCCGTGACCAGCGAAAGCTGCCTGTCGCGCTCAATCAGCAATGTGTGTTCCCCATGCGACGCTGTCCGCCCTGAACCGGCAAGGCAGGCCCGATCGGTAGGAGGTCAGCTTCAAACCGGCATTTTCAAGGGATACCCTCGAAATTGGGTAAGGAGAGCCTCAAATTTAGGTAGGACCACCGAAGCGGGCGCCGCAAATCCTGCTTAGTTTGGTCCTGCGGGCTATGGGACGCACGCGCCAGGATACGGGGGCAGGCACCGCTCTCTCGCCTGCCCCCGCACTTTTGTGCCGGGTTTTCGGCGCCCGTCAGGCCTCTCGCGGCCCCGTCCATAAATCCCGCGCCGCGCTCTCCCTGACCGAAATGCCGCAGCCTTCCGCCTGACGCACCGCCGGCGTGGACGCGTCAAAACCGGTCGAGCAGTGAAACTTGACGCGAAATGGTCCGGTATCGCCCGCTTCCTGTGGAAGGGGGTGATCCCGCAGAGGGCCCAGAAGAAGTGCCGGGCGATGCCGGTGTTCTGGTTGTATTCACTCAGCGCGTCCCCGCCGGACAGCAGCGTGAAGGCGTCCTCGTGCACGGCGGCCATCAGCGGGCCCTTCATCCGGCACAAGAAACAGTCGCAGCGTTAGACATCGTTGATCGCGGCGGCGATGCGCAATTGCGCCGCGCCGCAATGGCAGGCGCCTTCGTAAACCGGTACGGCCGTCAGGAAACCTTCCAGGCCGTCAGCGCCGCGTCCAGCACGCCGACCGCTTCACGCACATGCGCATCCTCGATTACCAGCGGCGGGGCGAGGCGCAGCACGTTATTGCCGGCAACGCCCACCAGCAGGTTTGCATCGCGGCAGAGGCCCTGCACCGATTTCGGGTCGGCCTTGAGCCGGATGCCGGTGAGCAGGCCCTTGCCGGTGACGGCTTCGACCTTGTCGGGATGAGTATCCGAGAGGCTTTTCAGGCCCTGCTGCAGCGCGCCGGAGACGCGGCGCACATTGGCGAGGAAGGCCTCGTCCGAGATGATGTCCCAGACGACATTTCCGACCGCCATGGCGAGCGGGTTGCCGCCATAGGTCGAACCATGGCTGCCGGGTTGCATCGGCTCGGCGCAGGCCTCGGTCATCAGGCAGGCGCCAAACGGGAAGCCGCCGCCGATGCCCTTGGCGGCGCACAGGATGTCCGGCTCCACACCGTCCGCCCACTGATAACCCCAGAGCTTGCCGGTGCGGCCCATGCCGCATTGCACTTCGTCGAAGATCAGCAGCAAGCTGTGTTCGTCGCACATCTTGCGCAGGCCCTGGATGCAGGCTTGCGGCATGGCGCGCACGCCGCCTTCTCCCTGCACGACCTCGACGAAGATGGCGGCTGCGGTCGGCTCGGCGGCGGCCTTTTTCAGCGCCTCATGGTCACTCCATTCGAGATGCACGAAGCCCGGCAGTTTCGGGCCGAAACCTTCGAGGTATTTCGGATTGCCGCCGGCATTGATCGCCGCCATCGATCGGCCATGGAAGGCGCCGGTGAAGGTGATGATGTCCAGACGTTCGGGATGGCCCTTGGACCAGTGATACTTGCGCGCGGTCTTGATCGCGCACTCGACCGCCTCGGTGCCGGAGTTGGTGAAGAACACCCGGTCAGCGAAGGTGTCGCGGCAGATCTTGTCGGCGAGCTCTTCCTGTCCCCTGACGCGGAACATGTTGGACGTGTGCCAGAGCTTTCCCGCCTGGTCGCGCAGCGCCTCGACCAGCGCCGGATGGGAATGGCCGAGCGCGGTGACCGCGATACCGGCGATGAAATCGAGATACCGGCGGCCATCCTCGGTGTAGAGATAGGCGCCCTGGCCTTCAACGAAGACTTCCTCCGGCGGACGGTATACCGGCAGGATGTGCTGGCGGGGGTCCTCGTGAAAACTGTCCTCTGGCATCGCGGCGGCTCCGGAAACTGTGCGGGGATCGGGGTTTGGGCCACGCTTGGCGGTGGCCGGATGCCATGTCAACTCAGCTCGCCGGATTACGCCGATTTAATCCCATTTATGATCGAATAACAATAATATGTATTGACGTTATTCGATATGGTATTATTGTTAATCGTGAAGCCGGGTTCTGGACGCCGAGACGTTCAAACGCCCCTCGACTCTCCCCCTGAAGTCTTGACGCACTGGGACCCGGCCTTCGCCTCACGGGCCGGCCGGAACAGCTTGGGTGACGGTAAATAGACCCCGAAATGAAAAAAGAGGCGCAGCGCCGTTGCCGGCC
>CALGEF010000305.1 GCA_937881755.1 uncultured Acidobacteriota bacterium | reverse complement strand
GGATTCCGTAACCGCGTGCTCTCGCCGTTTCGCATCAGTGGAAGCAACTGCGCGTCGTCACCCTTTTCGTCGGCGGGTTGCCATTCAGGAAATGCCGCCCGCCAACCGAGATCGATGTGTTGGCGGCCAGTGGCCTTGAACGAAAAGCCGCCCACGTCAAGCGTTGCAGTTGTTTGGCGATAACGGAAGTCCGACATCACAGTGGCCAGATACGCCCGCGCGATCACATCAAACAGTTTTTTCTCGTCTGTCGAAAGGCGCGGCCAAATATCCCGCAAGGTGTCGATCGTGTTGACGTTAGGGATTACCGCATGGTGGCTGGCCCCCTCCAGTCCCTTGTCATAGAAACTGCCGCTCTTGCCCTTTCGGATTATCGCTTGTGCTGGCACCGGGATTGTTTTGAACGATTGCCCCACTTGCAATCCGGCGACAATCTGCGGCACATCCCCAATCAACGTCTCAGGCAGGTAGCGCACTTCAGCTCGCGGATAGGTGATAATCTTCTTTCCCTGACCGTCATAAAGCTCCTGAGCGATCTCCAGAGTCTTTGCCGCGGTCCAGCCGAAGCGCGAGGCGCAGAGCTTCTGGAGGGACGGCAGATCGTGCAGTTTGGGGGGCTGTTGCCGCTTTTCTTCGACGCGCATACCGAGTGGACCCTCGAAGTTGCAGGCGGCCGAGACCACTGCCTCAGCAATTTCACGTTTCAGAATTCGATCCTGTGGGGCATGTCGCATCTTGAACTCACCACCCTCAACCATGGCTGTGGCGACGATCTCGAAATAGGTCACAGGAACAAAATTGCGGATTTCCAGTTCGCGTTTGCAGACGATCGCCAGGGTCGGGGTTTTTACACGCCCGACACCGATGACGCCCCGCGCGCCCTTGCCAAGGATGACGGTCGCGGTGCGGGTCAATGACAGATTGTAGATCTGATCGGCCTGGCGGCGTGCAACAGCGGCGGCGTAGAGCCGGGCGTATTCTGAATTGGGTTTTGCCCGTTCGAATGACTGGCGTATGGTCTGGGCGTCCTGAGCGGTAAACAGCACTCGCATGACCTGCCCTCGATAATTGTAATGTTCGAGGATCTCCTGGCCGATGAGCTGCCCCTCCCGGTCGCAATCGGTGGCAAGCCATACCTGCTTGGCCGTGCGCAGCGCCTCACGAATTGCTTTGAGCTTCGCCGCCTTGTTTCCACCTTTTGCCGGACATGTACCGTAAAGTCCCTCGGGGCGCAGCAGAACCGCGGACCAACGCTTCCATTCCGGCACCACATCCTCTGGTTCGAGCAAATCAAACAAGTGTCCCTCGGCGGGCAGAACCATGCCGTAGCGGGATCCAATGGCGGCGCGGACG
>CALGEF010000304.1 GCA_937881755.1 uncultured Acidobacteriota bacterium | reverse complement strand
CGCCTGAAAACGGGTGTCGAACACGCAGGGACATCCGCCAGGCTTCGCGGCCAGGCGAATGCGCGGCGGAGGAATTGTCAGTGATTTTGCTACCGCTGTTCGCAGAAGCCCGTGAAAACAGCGTCGTGTGCTTTCGTAAAACAACCGGGTCGAAACAGGCATGTCTGCCCGGCGGGTTTGCTGCGGCGGCCAACCTGTTACGCCGACGCGCACGGCGCATCCGGAATAATGGTGACGCCTGTCAGGGGGCAGGATGATGGCCTTCTTGTCCCGGATCACCGGGCTCGCACACAGGTCGCCTCCCGACGCAGAAACGCCGCGCTGCCCCCGAGGTGGTTGTCGCCGGGTGCGTACAATCCGTTCAACTGGAAAATTGGAAGTTTTTGGTCCACATGCTATTTATATGCGATGAGTGACAGTTCGCCCCATACCCCTACCTATGCGGAGCTTTACCGGCAGGCGTTTGACGCCTTTGGCACGAAGGCGCTCTGGAATCGTGCGCCTGCAAAGGAGCCGACGCGGCCGATCCCAGGGGAGGGTGATGGATATCTTGATATGTAATGCACTTTGCACTACGGTAGCGCTGAAGGAGATTGCACATGCTGGATTTTCATCAAAGTGAGCTTGATTCCGAGACGCAGTCCCGGACGACGCAGATCCGTCACGGTGACGCCCTTGGCGACCTGATTGCACGGGCTGCCGCGTCCCTGGGGCTCGACAAGTCCGTCTTTCTGCGCGCTGCGATCGAAAGAGAAGCCTCACGCGTGCTCGAAGCGGCATCTCGGCATGTCCTTACAAAGGATGATGCGGCCCGCTTTGCGTCAGCACTCGACGCCGCTCCAGCGCCGACGCCGCGCGCGCGGGCAGCAGCGAAAGCCTATCGAGCGCGTGTCGTGCGTGCCGACTGAGATTGGCGATCTTCGTATTGAACTGTTTGATCCGGCGCGGCATGACCGCGCCGGTTTTGCTTGCGGTGTGGGCCGCCTCGATAATTATCTGAAACTGTCTGCGAAAAAGCAGCAGACGGACGATATGACCCGTGTCTATGTCGCAGTCGAGGACAGCCAGGCAATCATCCTCGGTTATCACGCGATCAGTCTGGGCATGATGAATGCCGACGAGCTTGCCAGGCGTCCGCGCGGCGCACCGGACGATGGGGAACTGCTAATCCTTTTCCTGGGACAGGTCGCTGTCAGCATATCTGCCCAGGGTCGCGGTATCGGATCAATCCTCATGCATCATGTCTTTGAAAAGGCCTGTCGTATTGCAGAGGAGGCTGGCTGCTTCGCCATCATGCTGGACGTCATGTCGGACGGAGGCCAAGAGGCGTTCAAGCGGCGACAAGGTTGGTATGCAGACTTTGGCTTTCAGCCATTCGCGAGCACTCCGGCGCGCATGTTCATGACCATGAAGCAGGTGCGCGCGATCGTTGGCGAGCCTGCGAAAGCAGGGTGAAGCCCCGCGTCCCTTGCCGATAATGCGGCGTTTGATCTCACAGAGCCGTCAGGCAGGGCTTCATGAAGGGCCATCACTGAGGAGGATGCGTGTGAAGCGATCGCCGGAGACAACACGGACTGAAAACGTCCTGAAAATGGCGCATATCCTCCTGGCTGGCGGCGGCGCGTCTTGCGG
>CALGEF010000303.1 GCA_937881755.1 uncultured Acidobacteriota bacterium | reverse complement strand
CTGAATAAAGAGGCCCGAATAAAGAGGCCCGAATAAAGAGGCCCGAATAAAGAGGAAGGTGTCGGACAGAAGCTGATCAAGCGCCCCAGGGGGCTGGGGGGGCTGATGGGTCTGGAGCACCTGCTAAATGCCTCTGCCCGACAATTCGAAGATGGTGGTCTGCTGTGTTCGCGGCAAGTCCGAATTGCGGAGATTTCGGGATATACGGATTAAATCGCAGTTAGTTGTTTCCGGGGCTGGACGTGGGCCCGAAGCTGTGCGGAACTGACATCAATGACGGAACATCTTTCGCGCAAGCCTTCGCCGGATCCGGTGGTCGCCTTCCAGAAGAGCGAACTCCAGCCCATCCTTGATGTATACGGCCGGCTGGTGATGGCCGGGGAGGCGCGCGATTACTCGATCGGGTTCGGCAAGGATGTCGCGACCTTTGCGATCTTCCGCCGGCATGCCGAAAGCCCGAGCTGGCGGATCGAGAAAGAACCGGCGCTGGCCAACCGTCAGGGACAATACGCCGTGTACGGACCCGGCGGACAGGTGCTCCGGCGCGGGCGGGAATTGAGACAGGTCCTGCGCGTCTTCGAGAGCCGGAAGTTCACGATCGTCCGTTAACGGAGTCAGGTGCCCGTTAACCCGTTGTTTACCAAAAACTTCTTGCGAACTTATGCGGAACAGAGTAGGAACATCCTGCAAGGAACGGAGCAGGAACATGGGTAGCGCAGTCAGCTTTCGCGGTCAATCGGGCAAGGCGTGGTCATTCCAGCGGGTAGCTGCGGACGCGCCCTGGGCACGGACGTCCGGTGTCGCAATTTTCGCCATTCCCGAAGCCTTTGGCTGGCGGATTTTCCGGGTGATCGAACTCTCCGGCAAGCCGCACGACATCCAGCCGATCTGGGCCCTCGCCGAGGCGGAACGGTACGGCGCCAGCGCCGTGTTCGTGGCCCTCGAGTTTGACGCGGCAACACGCCGCCAGATCGTGGCGGACCTTGAAGCCGGCTTCCAGCCGGTGGTGCGTTCCGGCGAAGTCATCCGCCTCGCGGCTTAACGCGCCGCTTCGGTGTACCAGCGGGTCACGTCGGCCTCGACCATGTCGAGCGGGCGGGGCCCGCCGGCGAGGATTGCGGCGTGGAAGGCCTTGGGATCGAATTTCGGGCCAAGCACGCGCTGGGCGCGTTCGCGCAGGTCGAGGATACGCTGGCGGCCAATCCAGCAGGCTGACGCCTGGCCGGGCCAGACGCTATAGCGATCCACTTCGTCGGCCGCCGCTTCGACGCTCAGGCCCGCCGAGACGATGAGGTAGTCCACCGCGCGCTCGCGCGTCCATTTCTGGTCATGGATGCCGGTATCGGCGACGAGGCGCGCGGCGCGTAGCAGCATTGATCGCAAGTAGCCGATGCGGCCGAGTAAATCATCCGTATAAAGACCATTTTCATCGGCAAGCATTTCGGCGTAAGAGGCCCAGCCTTCACCGTAGCCGGCGTTCCAGATCAGCTGGCGGGCGAGGGGGAGGTTTGCCTGTTCGGCGGCCAGGGCGCTTTCGAGATGATGGCCCGGGACGGTCTCGTGATAGACCAGCGTGGGCAGGCTGAAGTCCGGCCAGTCGGTAATGCGAAGCAGGTTGATCTCAAACCGGGCGGGATTGCGCGCGTCCGCAGTGCGGGGAGTGTACGCCGCCGACGGGGCTGAGGCCGCGAAGGCGAGCGGCACCATGCTGACCGTGACGCCGCCGCCGGGCATCGGGCCGATCTGCGATTCTACGACACGCTTTGCGCGGGTGGTCAGCTGTGACACGCGTTCGATCAGGGCGGCCCGGCCGAGGTCTGAGTCCTCGTAAAGCTGGCCGGGTTGCTGGCCGATGAAGGCGAGGCGTTCGGCGACCGTGCCTTCGGTCAGGCCGGCAACGGCGAGCGCGGAATTTAGCTCGGCGGTCAGTGTCCTGACGTCGGCGAGGCCGCCGGCGTGCAGTTCGGCGGGTGTCTGGCGAGTGCCGGAATAGGCACTGAGGACGGAGCGGTAATAGGCGTCGCCGCCGTTGATCTGCCAGACGCCTGGCTCGGCCGGGGCGCTGCCGGCAAGCGTGGCAACCGCGTCGCCGAACCGGGCATAGGCCGGCAGGACGCTATCGGTGAAAAGCGTGCGCAACTGCGCGGAATTGGCGGCGCGGGCTTCGGCGGTCAGGCCTTCGACGCCGTTCTGGAGATTGTCGAAGGTCTGGATCAGAAAGGAGGTTTCCGCCAGCTCGGCGGCGCCGGAAGCGGCAAGGCCTTGCATGCGGGCGAGTACGGCGGCTGGCGGGACGACCCCTGAGCGCGCGTCGGCTTCGAGGCGGCGGCGGTCGTCATCGATGGCGCCGGCCAGCTGCGAGACGCGGGCAAGGAAAGCGGCAATGTCGGCCGGTGTCTCGATCGGTTGGCGGCGCACCAGGAGTTCGGGCACGTCGAGATAGGCGCCGCGCATATGATCGGTGACGTAGGGGTAGAAGGCGGAGAGGCCCCCGGTGCCGTGGCCGGACACGAGCACCGCCTCGGCGGCTTCGTGGGCCGCAATCACCGTGTCGAGATTGCGGGCGAGGGTGCTGCCGGGGGCAGGCCGCGCCGTGCGTACGAGGACATCGAGGGTTTCGAGGCGTTCGAGGCGGGCGCGCTCGAAAGCGGCCTGCGAGCGGTCCGTCAGGTAGCCGCTGAAGGGGTAGCCAGCGGCTTCAGGGGAAAGACCCAGTTCGGTGGCGAGTTCCGGATCGCGGACCAGTTCGTTCTGCGCGACGGTCTTCAGCGTCTGTTCGACTTCGCGGGCAATCCGGCGCGGCGTGCCTTCGGGATCGGCGCCGCCGGAGCACGCTGCCAGCAGCCCCGCCGCAAGGAGGGCGCCGAAGCCGGCGGGCCTGAAAGTGCGGGCGAGTCGAAGCGGCTGGTGCATGACGGATTTTTCACGGCAAGGGCACTGCAATTGAGCCCGGTTCGGGAGTTGTGGCCAGACTATATTTCCGGTATCGCTCCCGCCAAATCTGAGGAGTTCTGCCACCGTGACCATGCCAACCACTGCTGGCGGAGTACCGCCGATCACCGGACAAGTCCTGTTTTACAAGCAACCGCAACCGCTGTCTGCCGAGAACCATGGCGGCCTTGGCGTGAAGCAGGTGGCCCAGCCTTTCGCGTTCCTGCGTGAAGCGCATGCCGTCCCGGTCACCGTGACCGAGTTCGGCGTCGCTGCCGCGTCCTATCCGATCATCTTCGTGGGCGACGAGCGCACCCCAGTGGCCGTGATGGGTGTTCGCCAGGGCCAGAACCTCTTCGTCGACAATAACGGCTTCGTCTTCGAAGACTATTACATCCCGGCTTTCGTGCGCCGCTATCCGTTCGTGTTCGCCGCGGACGAAGGCTCCGACCGCCTGCTGCTGTGCGTCGACCGCGCCGCGCCGATGGTTTCAAATCAGCCGGACGTGCCGTTCTTCGAGAACGGCCAGCCGAGTAAGTTCACGCAGGACGCCGTTGAGTTCTGCAAGGAGTTCGAGCGCCAGCGCCGCGCCACGCTCGATTTCGTCAAGATGATTGGTGACATGGACCTGTTCGAGCAGAAGACCGTTGCCTTCCAGCCGCGCGATGCGCAGGGCCTCGAAACGGGACCGCAGCAGAAAGTCGCCGACTACTGGGCGATTTCCGAGGAGCGCCTCAATGCGCTGCCGCCGGAGAAATATATCGAGCTGCGCAACAATGGCGCGCTCGGCGCCTGCTACGCGCATCTCGTGTCGCTGCTCAACTGGTCGAAGGTGATCCAGCGCGCTGTGCGCACGCCGCCGCCGGGCCAGGCGGCCGCCTGACAGGCGAACCGGGGGTAACTGCCCGCAATCAGACAGAGCGGCTCTCCCTGCGTGGAGGGCCGTTTTGTTTTGGGCCAAAGGTGCGCCATCACGATGCGGCGAGCAGGGGTTTCCCCTCTGGCACGTCCGTCGCATATGCTGGACGAAGATTTTCTGGCAGGAAAGCTGAGTGATGATCCGCATCTACCGCGCCCTGATGCTTGCCCTGGCGGGATTTGGCCTGTTCGCTTTCATGGCGCTTGCCCAGTCCCCGGACGACGCGCGGCGCGCCGAGGCCGAACTGATTTCTGAGCGTACCAGCGTCCTGCCAGGTGAAACCGTGTTCATCGCCCTCAGGATGACCATGGATCCGGGCTGGCACATCTACTGGCGCAATGCCGGGGATGCGGGCCTGCCGCCGCAACTGATCCTGAAGGAGACTGCGAGCATCGCCGAAGAGGCGCTGGGCGAAATGATGTGGCCGCTGCCGAAGCTGCTGCCGGTCGTCGACGGCGAGATCATGGACTATGGGTATGATGACGAGGCGGTGTTCGCGCTGGCGCTCACCGTGCCCGCAGATGCCGCCGGCGAGGTGCGCATAGAGGCGGTCGCCGATTACCTGATCTGCGAAGCGGTCTGCATTCCGGAGACGGCGGATGTCTCGCTGGTGCTGGCCGTGGGTGAGCCGGCGGAGAATGTTCCTGCCGGTGACCTGATCGGCGCATGGATTGCGAAAGTGCCGGGACCGTTCGAGGGCGAGGCGCGTGTCGATGACGCCGCGGCGCCGTGGACGCTGAGCCTGTCTCTGGCGGGCGGTTTTCCGGAAGGTGCTGGCGTGCGCTTCTTTCCATTCGAACACGAGATCAGCCATCCGGCGGACCAGCCGCAGCGCGTGGGACCGAGCGGCGCGAGCCTGTCGCTGACGCCGGACCGGGCGGGAAAAGTAGGCGAGGCGCTCGAAGGCATCATCCGGGTCGATGCGCCGGGCGCAGAACCCGTGGGCTATGTGATCCGCGCGCAACGCGGGGAAGTGTTTGCCGGGACTGCCGACACAGCTTTTGTGCCGGCGGCAGGCGCAGGCGAGGCGGCCGGGCTCAGCTGGCAGGGGCTGCTCAGTCTTGCGGGCTTTGCCTTCCTCGGCGGACTGATCCTGAACCTGATGCCGTGCGTGCTGCCGGTCCTGTCGATGAAGGCGCTCGGCATGGTGTCGGCGGCGGCGAGCGGGCATGCGGGCGAGCTGCGCGCGCACGGGCTCTGGTATACCGGCGGCGTGCTGGTGTCGTTTGCGGCGCTGGCGCTTGTGATCCTTGCGGTGCGCCAGGCTACCGGGTTTGCAACGCTTGGGTTCCAGCTGCAGCATGCGCCAACGGTAGCCGTCCTTGCACTGATCATGTTTGCAGTCGGCCTCTGGCTGATGGGGTTCTTTGAACTGGGCGCCTCGATCACCAATACCGGCTCCGGCCTTGCCGGCCGGGGCGGCGCGATGGGCGCGTTCTTTACCGGCGTGCTGGCGGCGGTGGTTGGCGCGCCGTGCGTCGGCCCCTTCCTGGGCGCTGCGCTGGGCGCGGTGATGAGCCAGCCGGCGCCGGCGGTGGTGGCCGTGTTCCTCGCGATGGGTTTCGGCATGGCGCTGCCTTTTCTGGTCCTGAGTTTCGTGCCGGGGCTGCACCGGCTGCTGCCCAAGCCGGGCAAGTGGATGGACACGCTGAAGCAGTTCTTCGCCTTCCCGATGTTTCTGACAGCGGCGTGGCTGCTCTCGGTGCTGGCTGACCTTGCGGGGGCGGGGGCGGTCGGCTGGACGCTGGCCGGCGCAACGGCGATCGGTTTCGCAGTCTGGATCGGGCGGGACGCGGGACTGGTGCGGCGGGGCACTGCGATTGCGGCGCTGATCGCCGCGTTCGCGCTGCCCGCCGTGCAGGCGAATGTTCCGGCGCCAAGAACAGGCGGCGAGCCTTCCGTGCCGGCCTATGCGGAGGCGGCGTGGAGCCCGGCGCAGGTCGACGCGCTTTTGGCGGAAGGGCGTCCGGTGTTCGTGGATTTTACCGCAAGCTGGTGCGCCAGTTGCCAGGTCAACAAGCTGACGACGCTGGATACGAAGCGCGTGAAGGCGGCGTTTGAAGCGGCCGATGTGGCCTTCCTGGTGGCGGACTTCACGCAGAAGGATCCGGTGATTGCGGACGAGCTGAAGCGGCGCGGGCGGGCCGGGGTGCCGATGTACCTGTGGTATCCGGCAGGCTCAGCCGAGCCGGAGATGTTGCCGGAACTGCTCACTCAAGAACTTGTCATTGGACTTGTCGAAGGCCGTTAGGCGAATAGTTTCGTACCAGAATTTGGTTCAAGGATACGACGATGCAGATCACCCGCCGCCACCTTTCACTCGCCGCCGGCATGGCCGCAGCTGTCGCGCTCACCGCGGGAGCGCTGATCGCCTCGACCGCGCAGGCTGCGCCGGCCACCGGCACGCCGGCGCCCGCCTTCTCCGGCGTCACGTCTGCCGGTGAGACGATCTCTCTGGCCGATTTCGCTGGCAGGACGGTCGTCATGGAATGGACCAATGATGGCTGCCCGTTCGTGAAGAAGCATTACACGGCGCCGCCGTCCAACATGCAGACGCTGCAGAAGAATGCCGCAGCCGATGACGTCGTCTGGATTTCGGTGATCTCGTCGGCCGAGGGCGAGCAGGGCTTCGCTGACGCGGCCCGCGCCAATGAGCTGACCGCCTCACGCGGCGCGGCGCCGGCGCATGTGGTGCTGGACGCCGAAGGCACGATCGGCAAGCTCTACGGCGCCAAGACGACGCCGCACATGTTCATCATCACGCCGGACGGTAACCTGGCCTATGACGGCGCCATCGATTCCAAGTCCTCGGCCAGGGTGGCCGATATCGATACAGCGACGAATTACGTGACCGCCGCGCTCGCCGACCTTGAGGCGGGCAAGCTGGTGGCAACGCCGGTGACCAAGCCGTATGGCTGCTCGGTCAAGTACAAGTAATCCGGAGACGGATGGATGAGAGGGCCGGGCGCTTGCGTCCGGCCCTTTTTCGTGGCGCGCTGCCTGCCGCAGCGGACGGGGTTGATTGGCGGGGCGTGTCCGGCGCAGACTGCGCCCTCAGACCGGGGGAGGGCGTATGAGCCGGGAAAGTGATCCGATTGTCCGCGACCAGCCGCCGGAGATGCCCTCCGAGGGCGGGCCGCTGGCCGAATATCGCGGCGCGCTTCCGCCGGCGCCGGACTGGTTTCCGGGCGCGGTGGCGGCGCCGTATGAGACGCACCGGATCGATGTGCTCGGAGCGGAGGTCTCCTACCAGCGCTGGGGCAAGCGCGGCGCGCCGGGCCTCCTGTTTGTGCATGGCAACGGGGCGCATGCGCACTGGTGGGATTTCATCGCGCCGTATTTTGCGGAGCATTACAATGTCGCCGCGCTGACCTTCTCCGGGATGGGCGAAAGCGCGTGGCGCGAGACCTATGACATGGAGACCTTCTCGGCCGAGCAGGTGGCGGTGGCGCAGGATGCCGGATTGTTCGACGGGCCGCGCAGACCGGTGATCGTGGCGCACTCGTTCGGAGGCTTCGTGACGCTTGTAACCGGCGCCGAGCATGGCGAGCGGTTCGAGGGAATGGTGATCGTCGACAGTCCGGTGAACCCGCCGGAGCGGCCGAACCAGGGACCTTCGCGCGCCGGGCGGCCGCACAAGATCTATGCCGACCTTGCCGCTGCCCTGTCGCGGTTCCGGCTGGCACCGCCGCAGCTGTGCGAGAACCATTATGCGATGGATTACATCGCGCGCTGGAGCCTGAAGCGGGCCGAGGGCGGATGGACCTGGAAGTTCGATCCGACGATCTGGACACGGTTCGAGCCGGGCCGCGATGGCGGCGAGCTGCTGAAGGCGGCGAAGTGCCGGGTGGCGATCATCCGGGGCGAGGAGAGCGCGCTGATGCCGGACGAGGTGCGCGACTACATGCGCGGGCTGCTCGGCCATCAGGTCCCGTTCGTGTCGATTCCGCATGCGCGCCATCATGTGATGCTGGACCAGCCGATAGCGTTCATCTCGGCGCTGCGCATGCTGCTGGCCGAGTGGGACCATTCCGATCCGCACCGGCGTGTGTGAGCTTGCGCGCGGCGCGGTCTGGGCTAGGCCTGGCGATGATTGAAGGCAGGAGTGCGCGATGAAAGCAGGACAGGGTTGGGCAGGCGTGCTGGCCGCGCTGGCGCTGTGTGCCTGCGCGAGCACGCCGGCGCCGCGGCCATTCGAAGTGGCGGCTGACCTGTCCGAGCCTGCGGCAAGTGCCGCGCCCGCGAAAACCGTTCTCTATACAGATTGTATTTCGCAGGCGATCAGCAGCAACAAGGTTGCCCATGTGGCGGACGCAGACACGAAACTGATCCGCTTCACCTGTTCCGGCGCACCGGCGCAGCATTTCTATGAGGCGCTGGCGGTGCTCGGTGATCAGGCGGTCAGCGTCTGGCAGGCCGACGGGCGGACTTACCGCGCGACCGCGAAAGTGAAGCAAAGCCTGTTCGGTGCGGACTACTGTTCGACCGGCGCAGGCGGCGCGGTCTGCAATATCGTTCTGAACGCCGGGTCTTTCCTCACAGCCACGCCTTAGCCCGCAAAGGCCTTCTCGATCACGAACTCGGCGGGTGCTGCGTTCGAGCCTTCCATGAGGCCGGCCTTGAGCATCAGGGCCTTGACGTCCTGGATCATCTCATTGGAGCCGCACATCATGGCCCGGTCCGTGGACGGATCAAGCGGCGGGACGCCGAGTTCGGCGAACAGCTTGCCGGTCTCGATCAGGGTCGTGATGCGGCCCATGTTGGGGTAGGTCTCGCGGGTTGTGGTCGTGAAGAGCGCGAGCTTGCCGCTGACCAGCTCCCCGACCAGCGGGTCATCTTTCAGACTTTCAATAAGGTTGCGGGAATAGGTCAGCTCGGCGACATCCCGGCAGGTGTGCGTGACGATGACCTGCTCGAAGCGCTCGTAGGTGTCGGGGTCGCGCACGAGGCTGGCGAAGGGGGCAAAGCCGGTGCCGGTCGAGAACATGTAGAGGCGCTTGCCGGGCGTCAGCGCGTCGAGCACCAGCGTGCCGGTCGGCTTGCGGCCGAGAAGGACCTTGTCGCCGGGCTGGATTTTCTCGAGGCGAGAGG
>CALGEF010000302.1 GCA_937881755.1 uncultured Acidobacteriota bacterium | reverse complement strand
TAGGACGAACAGATGATCATCACCACAACTTCCTCCATCGAAGGGCGCAGGATCACCGCCTATAAGGGCATTGCCTGCGGCGAGGTCGTATTCGGCGCACACCTTGGGAAGGACATTCTCGCGAGCTTTACCAACCTCGTCGGCGGGCGGTCCGAGTCCTATGAAAGTTCGCTGCGCGAGACGCGCGACGAGGCTATGCGCGAGATGATGGAAGAGGCGCGGCGTCTCGGCGCGAATGCCATCGTGGGCGTTAAGTTCGACTACGGCGTGGTCGGCCAGCAGGGCTCAATGATGATGGTGGCCGTGTCCGGCACGGCGGTCGTGCTCGAGTGAGCGCGTTTGCGCTGACAGCGCCGGGCGCCGGGGAATTCCTCGACTGCGCGGAAAAGTGCTTCGGGGCGCTGCCGGAATTCATGCGCCGGGCGGCCGGTGATGTACGCATCCTCGTTATGGACTATGCCGAGGATGAAATCCTCGATGACATGGAAATCGATGACGCGCTGGACCTGACCGGCCTTTATTCAGGCGTGCCGCTGACCCTCGAAAGCGTGACGCAGCCCGCCATCGACCGGCCGCTGATCTATCTTTATCGCCTGCCCATCCTGTTCGAATGGGCGCAACGCGGCGACACGACGATCGAAGAACTGGTCACCCATGTGTTCATTCACGAGCTTGGCCACCATTTCGGCTGGTCGGACGAGGAAATCGACGCCAGGCTGGAAGAAGACGGCGAAGGCTGATTGCCTGTTTTCAGGTCCTCCAAACTGTGACACGCCTTTTTGAGGGATGCCTGTGGGGACGCCTGATGAGACGACAGTTCCTGATCGCAGCGGCGCTTTTGCTCGGGGCGTGTTCGCAGGAAGCCGCAACGCCGCCGGCGTCGGACGCGCCCCTCATCGCGAATGAGCCGACAGCCGCGGAACCGGTGAACCAGGTTGCCCAAAAGGCGCCGCCTGAGGATCCGGCAGAGCCCGTCCCGGTACCTGCGCAGCCTGTTGTCGCAAGCCCTGCCCCTGCGCCAGCGGTTCAGCAACCGGCGGCGGAGCGCGATGCCCGCCTGGTCGGCATATGGGTGAATGAGGACATCATCAACAGCGGCGGCGGCGACTTTGCCTCCTACACGACCGTGATGACCATGGAGCTTTACCCGGACGGGCGCGTTGTTCAGTACACAGAATCCATCGGCGGCGGCGGAGACTGGTCCTATGACGGCGGCCGGACGATCGATTTCGATGGTCAGTGGCGCGCCAATGGACAGACCTTGTACGTGTACGCCGCTCCGCTTCCGGATTTCACACCGGCGGCCACCTACAGCTTTTCCGGCGAGTATCTCGTGACCCAGTCCGACATGGGCCGGCTGATCTGGCAGCGCCGGGGATAGAATACAGGAAACGAACCGGGAGGAACTGCAATGACGCAAATGGATGGCCTCGGCCAGGCGAAGCTCGTTCGGGACAAGCAGGTCACCGCTTCTGAACTGCTCGACGCGGCCGTCAGCCGCGCGCAGAAAGCGCAGGCACGCATCAACTGCTTCGCGGCGCTCTTTCCCGATCTTGCGCGCGAGCAGATTGCCAGGGGCGGACTGGAAGGGCCGTATGCGGGCGTGCCTTTTGTCACCAAGGACCTCGCGGTGGGCGTCAGAGGCGCGCCGCTGACGGGCGGAAGCCGCGCCTACCGGGATGTCGTAAGTGCGGATGATACGACGCTGGTGAAGCGCTACCGCGAGGCGGGGCTGGTCTTTTTCGGATCAACCACCACGCCGGAATTCGGGCTGACCCTGACAACCGAATCCACCCTCTACGGACAGACGCGCAATCCCTGGGATCTCACCCGCATAGCCGGCGGCTCGTCCGGCGGCGCAGCGGCGGCTGTAGCAGCCGGTGTGTTGCCGGTCGCGCAGGCCAGCGATGGCGGCGGATCAATCCGCATTCCGGCCGCGTGTTGCGGCGTGTTCGGACTTAAGCCGTCGCGGGGGCGCACGCCGATGGGGCCATCGCGCACCGAAGGCTGGAATGGCCTGTCCACGGTGCATGTGGTCAGCCGCACAGTACGTGACAGCGCGGCATTGCTGGACCTGACGCAGGGCGCCGAAACCGGCAGCCGCTATATCGCCGCGCCGCCTGCGCGGCCCTACCTTTCCGAACTGGACCGCGACCCGAAGCGGCTTCGCATTGCCCTCTGGCGCACCGCGCCGAATGGCACAAAGCCGGATGCAGACGCCACTGCCGGACTGGAAGCGACGGCGAAGCTGCTCGAAAGCCTCGGCCATGTTGTCGTTGAAGCCGGGCCCATGCTGAATGGCGAGGCGCTCGGCAAGGCGGGCCTTTTCACGATTTCTGCAAACATTGCCGCGCAGCTGGATGAATATGGCGCTGCGCGGGGCCGTCCGGTCATGGATGATGAGATCGAACCTGTGACGGCGGGCATGGTGCGCCTCGGCCGGACGGTGCCGATGGTGGAGCTGGCGAAGGCCAACAATGTGTTCATCACCGCTGCGATCCAGTACGAACACTTCCTCGATGCGGGCGGGTTTGACCTGACCCTGTCGCCCACCCTGCACCGTGCGCCAGACCTCCTGGGCACAATGGCGCTGACAGCCGATACCCAGAAGATGGGCGAAGCGGTCGCGGGATTTGCGCCGCATTGCGCCGTGTTCAACCATATGGGGGCGCCGGCGATGTCTGTTCCGCTTCACTGGACCGCGCCGACGGCGACCGCACCTGCCGGCCTGCCGATCGGCATGATGTTCGGCGCGCGCTGCGGTCAGGAAGGTTTGTTGCTGGCCCTCGCGGGACAGCTGGAGCGCGCGGCGCCCTGGGCCCATCGCAAACCGCCGGAGTGGGTGGGATGAGCGAGCCCGCGCGCAGCTGGCATGACGGCGGCTGCCATTGCGGCGCCGTGCGGTTCTCGGCCGAACTGCCAGATGCGTTCGAGGTCGAGGATTGCAATTGCTCGATCTGCGCGATGAGCGGCAACATCCACGTGATCGTGCCGCCGGGCCGGTTCCGGCTTGTTCGGGGGGCGGACAATCTGGCGGAGTATACGTTCAATACGCGCCGTGCACGCCACCTGTTCTGCAAGACCTGCGGTATCAAGAGCTTCTACATCCCGCGATCAAATCCGGACGGCTTTGCCGTCACCTGGCGCTGCCTCGATGACTGGGATCAGCTGGACGTGACGGTCACGCCCTTCGACGGCCGGAACTGGGAAGCGAATGCCGGGCGGCTTGCCCACAAGTCAAAGGACTAAGGCGCGCCTTGGTCCGGATTGCGTTCAAGGCGTTCCTGCCGCCGCTCGCGCAGCCGTTCGAGACGTTCCGCGGCCTTGCCACGCTTCTCCATGTTGCCGGCCATGATCCTGGCGACCAGGGCCCGCTGGTTCGGGTTGAGCTCGTCCAGTCCGTCGAATATGCGGTCCGCCACCGTATCGCGCGCAATACGGTCAGCCTCACGCAGCGTTAAAAGCGCCGCGCGGGCCGCCGCTTCATCGTAAGGCTCAGCCCGAAGCGCCTCGGCGAGACTGCGCTCGGCGGCACGGCGGACCCTGAGCGCTTCGCGGCCGGCGTCGAAGCTCGCCCGCATCAGCTCGCGCACACCCTCGCGGTCTTGCTGGCTCAGTTCGAACCCGGCCGGCTCGCCCGGTCCGCCCCTGTCCCGATCGGGCCCTGGAGGCGTATTCAGAAAAATCCCGGCAAGCAGACCGATCAGCACCAGATTGCCGAGTACGGACAATGTCAGCCAGAACGAAAAGCGCCGGACCTGTGGATCGCTCATTCGCTTAGTACCTGCGTGAAGGCCGCCGGATCATAGCCGAGCGCGTGTTCGAGCACGGATTCGACTTCAGACATGTCACTCGAGGCGCTGGCGGCCGGCGCGGCCATGACCCCCATGAACAGACCGGCCGCGAGCGCCGCGACGCCGCTGGCCGGCGCCCAGGGGGCAAGCTTCGGCAGCCGGAAGCCGCTCGCAGCGGCTTTGGGGCTGGGCGCAGACGCGGCGAGCCTCCCGGTCAGCGCCGCTGAGGGGAGGATTTCGGGCAGCCGTGCCAGCGCGGCGTCCAGCGCGCGCGCTTCGGCGATGACCGCCGCAAAGCGTGCCGGTTGCGCCGCAAGCATAGCCCTCGCAGCGGCGCGCTCGGCCTCCGGGAAGGCTGACGGGTCAGCGCCCCAGGCTTCGATGAGTTCAATCAGACGGTCTTCGGTCATGAGCTGGTTCTCCCTTCCAGCAATTGTGCGCGCAAGGTCCGCCGCGCGCGGGCAAGAAGGCTTTCGAGCGCTTCGACGCTGATCTCCATGATCCCGGCCGCCTCAGCTTGCGAGTGTCCCTGCAAAGCACAAAGCGTCAAGGCCGCGCTCTGGCGCTCCGGCAAGGCGCCGATGGCGCCTTCGATGGCGCTCACGCGTTGCGCCTGGTCGAGCGCTTCGTGCGGGGCAAGACCGGTGTCGGCCTCGTCCGGCAACTCGCCCGGCAGCGATTCCCTGCGCTTGCGCAGCCGGTCGTAGCAGAGGTTCAGCGCGACCCGGTGGAGCCAGGTCGAGAACTTCGCCCGCGGCTCCCAGCCGGGCAGCGCCTTCCAGGCGCGAAGGAAGGTTTCCTGTGTCACGTCTTCTGCCTCTGCGCGGTCGGCCAGCATCCGGGTCGCCAGACTGAGGACGCCGGGGCTGTAGCGGTTGACAAGCGCACGTACCGCAGCCGGATCGCCCGCTGCGGCACGTGTGATCTGGTCAAGGTCAGACGTAAAAGCCACGCAGTAGCGTCTAGCCGATTACGGACCGGATGCCCGAGAAACAAATGCAGGGGGGGCGCAAATGTCTCTGCCTGGCTCCGGCCCGGCGCGGTTGTGCTTATTGCCCGGCCGGGTTGTCCCGCCATTTGCCGCGGCGCTCCTTCATCCTGGCCCTGGCCGCCTCCTGCTCGGCGGCCGTGATGCTGCCATCCGCGTCCGTATCCAGCCGGGTGAAGTGTTCCAGGCGATGAGCTGTGTATTCAGCCTTGCTCCAGCGACCGTCACTGTCAGTATCAACTGCGGCGAAGCGGTCTGCCGCTTTGGTTTGCATGTTCGCCTTGCGCTCTTCCTTGCTGGCTTTCCAGGCTTCGGCCCTGGCCGGATCGGCGTCGGCCGCCGGCTCACGCGCAGGCCTGCCTTCGCGCTTCCCGGCCCATTCTGCTTTCATTCCGGCGCGGCGGGCTTCGTGGCCGGCTTTCAGTTCGGCCTGCGTCAGGAATTCGTCTGCATTGGTGTCGATCCTGCCGAAGAAGTCGGCGGCGGAGGCTTCCGCTTCGGCGCGGGAGACGGCGCCGTCACCGTTGGTATCGAGCATCTCCGGATGCTTTCCGCCGCCCTTGTGGCCGCCGGCCTGCGCGATCATCGGGACGGCCAGCGCGAGGGCCAGCGCCGAGGCCGCAGCGAGGGTGAATGTCTTCATGGGTAGCTCCTTGTTGATCCCAGCGTTGATAAAACGAGCGGGCCTCAGGATTCCGTCGCCGGCAGCTGCAGTTTTTCTCTCGCGAGCTGGTGAACGCGGGCCTTTACCCCGGACAGGCGCTCTTCAAGGCCCTCAAAGTCCTCTTCGCCCGCGGCCCGGCAGAGGCGGGCTTTCAGGCCTTCCGGCATCGCCTCTTCGACCGGACCACTGCCGATGGCGAGCCGCTGGAGCTGCTGCATCGCGGAAAGCAGGTTCAGCGCGGCGCGCAGGAAACACCAGTCTTCGCTGTCTTCACCGTCCGCGTCCGCAAGACCGGACAGCGCCATGCCGGTGTTCGGCCGCACAAGGTCCGGCCGGGCGCGGAGCAGCATTTCCTGCTGCGCCATGAACTCGATATCGATCAGCCCGCCTTCAGCCGTCTTGAAGTCCCATAGTCCGTGCCCGGCCTTTTCGCGGTAGAGCGTCTGGCGCATGTCGGACACATCCACCGGAATCTGCCTGCGCCGGGCACTTCGCGCACGGGCGCAGATGGCATCCGCTGCGATCTGGTGTACCGCCTGGCCCAATGAGGCGTCGCCGCAGATGAACCGCAGGCGGGTCAGCGCCATATGCTCCCAGGTCCAGGCCTCTTCGGTCTGGTAATGGCGAAAGGCATCAAGACGCACCGCAACGGGCCCCGCCCGGCCCGAGGGACGCAGGCGCATGTCGACTTCGTACAGCTCCCCTTCCGCTGTGGGGGCTGTGAGACCGGTGATCAGGCGCTGTGTCAGCCGCGTGAACCAGTTCTGCGCATTGTCCGCCCCGGAATCGTAGATCACGATCAGGTCCAGGTCGGAGCCGGCGGTCATCTCCTCTCCGCCAAGCTTGCCCATGCCGAAGACCGCCCAGCGGCCGGGCACGTCGCCATAACGGCGGGTCGTCTCCTGTTCACCAACGGCGGCCATGTACCGGATTGTATCGTCGGCGAGGCGCGTCCAGACCTGCGCCGCTTCGTCCGGAGCAATCAGCCCGTGCAGCAGGCGGTGCCCGGTCAGGAAACCCTGCTCGCGGTGATACCGGCGCCAGTTGTCCAGCGCCGCATCGAAGGTGACCGCCTCGGAGACATCGGGCGCCTTCGGGATGGCGTTCGAGACGAGCGCCTCCAGAAGGTCCGGGCGGCGCGCGAGGATGCGCGCAAGGCGCGGCGCGAGCGCGAGTGTCGCAACGAGATCGGACAGGAGGTCCGGACGCGCGAGCAGCATGGACAATGTCTGAACGCCCGACGAGAGGCCTTCGAAGAAACGCGAGTACCAGAGGAAGGCCTGGTCCGCCTCGCCCGTCCCGCCCATCGCCTGCAGCATCCCTGGGAGAATGGCGGTGAGCAATTCCCGTCCGCGCGGCGTGCGGGTCGCGGGCACCCGCCCCCGGTGCCAGTTGCGGATCGTGTCGATCGCCGCAGACGGATTGGAGAAACCGAGGCCCGACAGGGTTTCGACCGTGCCCGGATCATCATCCACGCCGGTGAATACGAGGTTGCCGAGGCTGTGCGTCTGGGCGGCCCGGTCTTCCTTCGCAAACAGCGCGTCATAAGCTGCCTGCACCTGCCGGCGCGTGTCCACCAGGTCGCGGTCAAATTCGGACAGGGCGCCGTAGCCGCAAAGGTAAGCAAGGCTTTCGCGCTCTGCGTCGCCCGCGGGAACCGTATGCGTCTGCTCGTCCTGGCGCATCTGGATTCGGTGTTCGACATTGCGCAGCGCCTTGTACGCCGCCGTCAGCGTTGCCGCAGCAGGCGCGGAGACGACGCCGGCATCCTTCAGCGCGGCCAGCGCGCCGAGTGTGGTGTTGTCACGCAGGGCGATGTCTCGCCCGCCAAGGATGAGTTGCTGCGTCTGGACGAAGAACTCGATCTCGCGGATGCCGCCGGGCGCGAGTTTGACATCCGGTGAGCGCACATCGAAATCACTGGCGCCGACCTTCGTGTTGATCATCCGCTTGATCGCCTGGATGTCGCCGATCGCCCAATAGTCGAGATTGCGGCGCCAGATGTAGGGCTCCATCCGGGCCAGGAACTTTGCGGCCGCGGCGCGATCACCGGCAGCCGGCCTGCCCTTGATCCACACCATCCGTTCCCAGTTCTGGCCGACGCTCTCGTAATAGAGTTCCGCCATTTCGGTGGAAACAGCGACCGGCGTTGAGCCTGGGTCCGGGCGCAGTCGCAGATCTGTGCGGAACACGTATCCGCCCGCCGTGATCTCATCCATGATCTTCACGACATCACGCACGACACGCTGCGCTGCTTCGCCGGGGTCGCGGCCGCCGCCGTCAAACCGGTCCCGCTCATAGAAGGCGGCAATGTCGATATCGCTCGAATAGTTGAGCTCGAACGCGCCCATCTTGCCGAGCGCGATGGCGAACAGGCCGCAGCCCCTGAGCCCCCGGCTGGCGAGGGCAACCCGGAAGGCCGCCTCCAGGCAATCGACGGCAAACCCGGTCAGGCCGTGCGTGACGTCCATGACGCCTCGCCGGCCCGACAGGTCATCGCCCGCGAGCGCAAGGTGCATGGATAGCTTGGCCGCGCGAAGCGCTGCCATAGCCTCGGCAACCGGGGTCTCTGCCGGGAGGTTTCGAACCGCGGACTGCGCCGCCTGAAAGTCGGCCGGAATTGCCCGCTCGCGCAAGCGGCGCAGATACGGCGCGTGCGGCTCAGCGGCCGCGAGGGCCGCTTCAGGCTCAGGGGCGATGGGTCGGATATCGAGCATTTCAAAGGCTTAGCCGACACAGCCTCGCAGAACAAATCCGGCGCCGCGCGTGCGCCTGAGGCACCAAGGCCGGTTTCAGCGGCGCAAAGGATTTGCTATCGGGAATGCATGAAAACCTTGTTTGCCGCCGCCGTCATCGCCCTGCTCGCCGAAACACCGCTGGCGGACCCGGACGCCGAAGCCCGCGCCCGGAACCTGATGCGCGAGATCCGCTGCGTCGCCTGCGAGAACGAACCGGTCTCCCAATCCTCCGCCGCGATTGCCGAAGACATGCGGGTGCAGATCCGGGAGATGGTAAACGAGGGCGCAACCGACACAGAGGTGCGCGACTGGTTCGTCAGCCGATATGGCGACTTCGTGCTTTTCCGCCCGCCCGCCCGGGACGCGTCGGGCTGGCTGCTCTGGGGCCTGCCCTTTGTGCTGCTCGCCGCCGGGGTCGCAACCGGCCTTCTGATGGCCCGGAAAGCGCGGACCATGGCGTCCGGCATCGAGGCAGAAGACGCCTGAACGCGGACATCACGCTCTGCTGAGACCGGTTCACATCCTGCGGAAATCACCTAACTGTCTTTTAATGACCACATTACCTGTGGCATGTTTATGTTCTGTCTCGTCGCCGGAATCGGCGGCATTTTCAAATC
>CALGEF010000301.1 GCA_937881755.1 uncultured Acidobacteriota bacterium | reverse complement strand
ACTCGTCTGCCGTTTTCTTGCCCACCGGCACGGCCACCGGAAGCGCCATGCAGCGCTCCCCCGCCGAGCCATAGGCCGCGCCGACGATGTCCTTCACCGCCTGCTCCATGTCCGCGTCCGGCAGGATGATGCCATGGTTCTTAGCGCCGCCCATCGCCTGCACGCGCTTGCCGTGCGCGGTACCGGTCGAATAGACATATTGTGCGATGTCGGACGATCCGACGAAGCTGACAGCCTTGATGTCCGGATGCGTCAGGATCGCATCCACCGAGACCTTGTCACCGTTCACGACGTTCAGCACGCCCGCCGGCGCGCCCGCCTCGAGCATCAGCTCGGCGAGGCGCATGGGAACTGACGGGTCTTTCTCCGAGGGCTTCAGGATGAAAGTGTTTCCGCAGGCGATGGAGACGGCGGCCATCCAGCACGGGATCATGGCGGGGAAATTGAACGGCGTGATACCGGCGCAGACCCCGAGCGCCTGGCGCATCGAGTAGACGTCGATGCCGGGGCCGGCCCCTTCGGTATACTCCCCCTTAAGCAGGTGCGGCGCGCCGCAGGCAAATTCGACCACATCGAGGCCGCGCTGGATGTCGCCCTTCGAGTCGGCGATGACCTTGCCGTGCTCGGACGACAGGAGATGCGCAAGGTCGTTCATGTTCGCTTCGACGAGACGCTTGAACTCGAACATCACCCGGGCGCGGCGCTGCGGATTGGTGTTCGCCCAGGCCGGGAGGGCGGCCCTGGCGGCGTCCACAGCGGCGCCAAGTTCCGCTGCGGTGGCGAGTGCCACACGGGCCTGAACTTCGCCGGTGTTGGGATTGTAGATGTCGCCAAACCGGCCGGATTTACCCGCAACGGCCCTGCCACCGATGAAATGATGCACTTCGCGCATGGCGTGACTCCCTGTTGTCCGGCTGTTCTCTGGCGGGCGTTATAGGCTCACCCTCGCCCGAGATACATGACGAATTTCGCCGCCCATACCCTGCCAGAACGGCTTGCCGAAAAATGGAGCTTGCTTGCCTCTGCGTTAGGTTCTGGATCAGTGTACTAAGGTAGCCAACGCAACGCACGAAGATGCGAGCGCTGGCAGGCCGTCAGGGAGGAAGATACCGGCGTTTTCCCATGCCGGAACAGAGCGGTGGACGGCGATACGCAACTTCTGACCGAAACCAGGCTGACAGTGCGGCAACGCGCCGCCGAACTCATCAGCGCGCCCCGCAACCGGCAACGAATCGCGATCGCCGCCGGCCTTCTCCTGCTCCTGCTGACCGCGCGCATCGTGATGGACCGCGCCGCTTACGTCTCCACCTCCGATGCCCGGATTGCGGCCGACATGATCGCCGTCTCAACCGACATCTCCGGGCGCATCACCAGCGTTGCTGTCAGCGAAGGCGACCGGGTGGCCGCAAGCGACGTCCTCTACACGATAGACGACCGCGAAGCCGCTTTCATGCTGGCCCAGTACGAGGCCGAGGCAAATCGCCTGCGCGCCGAGATCGCGCGGGAGGAAGCGCGCGCCGGGCTCGCCACGTCCAAGGCGGGCAGCCAGGTGGCCGCGCGCCAGGCCGGCACCCGGTCGGCGTCCGCGTCGGTCGAGGCTGCGCGGTCGAACCTCGAAAATGCGCAGCAGGAACATGATCGCACTAAAAACCTGTTCGAACAGGGACGGATTGCGAAAAGCACTTACGACCAGGCGAAGAACGCGCTCGATACGGCCGCGCAGGCTCTGCTGCGTGCGCAGGCGGACCGCGAGACCGCCGCCGCCGACCAGCGCACCGCCAGCATCACAGGCCAGGAAGTCCGCCTCATCGACTATGACCTCGCCGTCCTTCAGGCGGAGCTCGAACAGGCTGCCGCGCGGGTCGAGGCGCAGAAGGTCGTGCTGGACCAGCACACCATCCGGGCGCCGGTCGACGGCGTGATCGATGAGTTGTTCTATGATGCCGGTGAGCATTCCCTGCAAGGCTTCCGGATGGCGCTGATGCATGATCCGGGGGCGGTCTGGGTGTCCGCCAATATCAAGGAAACCGACATCCGGAATGTGCACCCCGGGGCCGCTGTAAAGGTCAAGGCTGACAGCAATCCGTCCGCTGACATACAGGGCCGCGTGACCCGCGTGCGCGAAGCCACACTGTCCGAAGCGGCGATGATGCCCAATCCGAATGCCAGCGGCGTGTTCACCAAGATCACGCAGCGCATCAAGGTGCGGATCGATCTCGAGCCAACAGATGTGCACCTGCGCACGGGCACGATGGTCAGCATTCGGATACGTAAGTCAGATGGTCCCGCCGCGCCGGCGCCGGCAGTGCCTTGACAGAGGCGGCGGACGTCGCGGTTCCCGCAGGCAGTGGCCCACGCCCCGTCTCGCCGGGCGACATCCCCCCGAATGCCGGCCGCGCGATCCGCGAGCGCTTCGCGCAGTTCGGCGCCAACTACCGCTGGTTCCTGCTGCTGACGATGCTGATGGGCTCGATGGCGACCATGCTTGCCGCAACGACGGTCAACGTCGCCCTGCCCGCCATGATCGGCGCGTTCGGGCTGGGCCAGGACCAGGCGCAATGGATGTCCACGGCCTTCCTGGCGTCGTCAACGCTGGCGATGCTCGCAAACGCCTGGGCCATGGCCACCTACGGTCCGCGCGCGACGTACGTCTTCGGCATCGCAACCTTCATCATCGGCTCCCTGCTCGGCGCTGTCAGCGGCACGCTGGAAATGCTGATCGTCGCCCGCGCCTTGCAGGGCGTCTCGGCCGGGCTTCTGCAGCCCATGTCGATGTTCCTGATCTTCCAGACCTTTCCGGACCGGTTGCGGGGCACGGCGATGGGCCTGTTCTCGATCGGCGTTGTTCTGGCGCCTGCCTTCGGTCCTGCCCTCGGCGGCATTGCGGTGGACCTCGCCAGCTGGCGCCTCGTGTTCGTCGCCACGCTGCCGCTGGCCATTATCGCGCTCGCCATTGCGCCCTTCCTGATGCCGAACGGAGAGCGGCAAAGCCATGAAAGGAAGCCCCCCCTGGACTGGCAGGGGCTCTGCCTGCTGGCGGTCGCCCTGGTCGGTCTCCTCTCCGCCTTTGCGGGCGGCAACCGCGATGGCTGGGATTCGGATACGACCTTCATCAAGATCGCGGTCGCGCTCGCCGCAGGCGTCGTCTTCTTTTTCTGGGAACGCCGCCATCCCTTTCCTGCGCTCAATCCGGCGATCTTCAGATATCGCCAGTTCTGGTCGGCGGGCCTCATCATCGTCGCCACCGGCACAGCCATCTATGGTTCGACCTACCTGATCCCGCTGTTCGTCCAGATCGTCCAGGGCTACTCGCCGACAGCGGCGGGTGTGATGATGATCCCCGCGGGCCTCGCCATGGTCGTCGGCTTTCCCATTGCGGGGCGCCTGACCGACCGGATGGACCCGCGCTGGCTGCTGACATTCGGCATTCTCTGCTTTGCGATATCCGGCTTCCTGCTCTCCGGCGTGACGGCGTTGACGCCCTACTGGGTGCTCGTCAGCTGGATCATGCTCAGCCGTGTCGGCATCGCCTTCTGTAATCCGCCCGCCAACACCACCGCCGTCCGCGCCGTACCTTTGCACCTGCTGGCGTCGGCGACGGGGGGTGTTTCCTTCCTGATGCAGGTGGGCGGCGCATTCGGTGTCAACCTGCTGGCCGTGCTGCTGCAACGCCGGACCATCTTTCACGGCGACCATCTCGCCGCCGGGATGACCGAGTCTAACCCCCAGTTCCTCTACGAGCACGCCATGCAATCGCAGGCGCTCCAGGCGAGCGGCATGCCGCCGCTGACGGCGTTCACCAGCTCATTCGAAGCCATCGGCGGCCAGATCGCCATGCAAGCCACAATACTCGCGTTCCGGGACTGCTTCTTCGTCATCGCGGTCTGGTTCGTCATCGTCCTCTCCGCCATCGCCTTCATGCCGAAGCCGCAACTGCAGATGGCCCAGAGCCGCTGATCGCAGGCCCCGCCCTGAAGTAACCGTCAGGGCCGCTACCCGGGCAGTCGGAACGAGGTCCGGAGACGGACGTTGTGCAGCGGCGCCTTAAGCCCGGCAATCCGGAGTTCTGATGAAAAAGATCGTGGCCTTCGTGAACCCTCATTCGGGTCCGGCGCCTGGAGACGGCAGCGAAGCGCCGGAGCGCGTCCTGTCCGATCCGGGCTGCACGGCGGTCATCATGTCTTTTGAGGAAGGGGACGTGAAAGCGCCGCGGCGGCTGCCCCTCAGTACGGCGCG
>CALGEF010000300.1 GCA_937881755.1 uncultured Acidobacteriota bacterium | reverse complement strand
CGAGACGAAGGTTTCGAGCACGGTGGCGGGCCCCTTGTCGAGGCGCCGGCGAAGGCGCGTGAGCGCCGTTTCATGACCGTCGATCAGGTGCTGCAGGCGCTTGTGGGCACCGGTGAAGGGCTCGTTATGGGCAGGCAGGACGAGGCAGTCTTCCGGCAGGGCTTTCAGCAACTTCCGGCAGCTCGCCAGCCATTCGGCCAGCGGATCGGCGTCCGGTTCGGTCGGGTGGACCGACACGTTCGACGAGATGCGCGGCAGGATCTGGTCGCCGGAGATCAGGATATTGCGCTCCGGGCAGTAAAGGCAGGCATGCTCGGGCGAGTGGCCTGCGCCCATGATGACCTGCCAGGTCGCGCCAGCCATCTCGAACGCGTCGCCGTCTGACAGCCGGTGGTAGGCATCCGGCATCAGGCTCACGCCCCGTCCGAACCCGCCGAACCGCGACCTGTAGTTTTCCAGCGCCGCCTCGCCCCAGCCGGCCTGGCGGTAGAATTCGGTCGCCACCTGCGGGGCCTGCCGGCCGGTATCGGCCACCAGCATCCGGCAGGTGATGTATTCCAGGCGGCTCATCCAGAGTCCGGCACCGTACGTGTGGCAGAGCCAGCCGGCGCTGCCGACATGGTCCGGATGCATGTGGGTGACAATGACGCGCTTCAGCGGCTTCTGCGCCGTAACGCGGGCATCAAGCAGCTGGCGCCAGGCGGACTTGGTCTCCGGCAGCGGCAGGCCGGTGTCGACGATGGTCCAGCTGTCACCGTCATCGATGAGCCAGAGATTTATGAACTTCAGCGAGAAGGGCAGCGGCATGCGCACCCATTCGATCCCCGGCGCGACCGTGATCGCCCCCGCCAGGCCCGGCGCCGCGTCCCCGAAGGGGTAATCCAGCCCGAAACGGCTGGTCGGTACGTATTCAAATCCATCCATCAAGGGACGATACCCGGCCAAGAGGGCCCGTCGAGCCGTCACGCAGGGGAATGCTATTTGATCGGGGTGCGGGGCCGCGGCGCCAGCCGGGTGCGCCGGAAGCCTTCCCCGGTCAGGCCGTAATTGCGCGTGCGGTAGGCTACTTTCGGGGCCAGCTCCGACGCGACTTCCCTCGATTTGCCGGCAGACGACTTGCGCGCCTTCGGCCCCGGTGCAGGCGGTTTCTTCGCCGAGCTGGCCTGCGCCGCCTTGCCGACGCTGGCGGCGATCAGGGCCGCGCGTTCCCTGTGGCTGAGCGGGCGCCATCTGCCTTCCGGCAGATTGCCGAGTTCGACCGGGCCGACGCGGACGCGCTGGAGGTCAGCCACGCGCAGATGGACGAGCGAACACATCCGCCGGATCTGGCGGTTGCGGCCTTCCGAGAGCACGAACCGGAGCGTGTCCCTGCCTTCGGCGCTGACCTTGGCAGGGCTAAGCCTGCGGCCATCAAGTTCCAGGCCGTGCCGCAGGAGGGCAAGTTTTTCCGGCGTGATCTCGCCCAGGACTTTGACCACATATTCCTTGTCGACTTCGCTCAGCGGGCCGATGACGGCTTTCGCCAGCACCCCGTCCTCCGACAGGATGAGCAGGCCGCGCGAGTCCTTGTCGAGCCGGCCGAGAGGCGCCATCCTGTTGTTGCGCCCCGGGACCGCGTGCGCTTCGCCTTTCAGCGTCGCCTGGGTAATCAGGCGGATGGCGGGCGTCTCTCCGGGCTCGGGTGTGCCCGAGACGTAGCCGACGGGTTTGTTGAGCACGATCGAGAGCTGGTTATCAAGCTTCTGCGCAGCCTTGGAATTCAGCCTGATCGTCTGTCCCGGGACGATCCGCTCACCGAGTTCGGTGACCGGCTTGCCGTCGATCTCGACGAGCCCCTGTTCGATCAGCGCGTCCGCTTCACGGCGCGAACAAACGCCCTCCAGCGCCAGCCACTTGTTGATGCGCACAGGCTCTGCGCCGTCATAGGTCTTCGTCCAGGCGGCCATGGTCTAATCGATTCCAAAAAGTGCGTGGCTGTTGTCGAGGAACCGGTCGCCGCCTTCAGTGATGCCGGCGACGCGGCCCGGCGCAGAGGCGAGCGACGTCTCGGCGAAGAAGCCTGCCAGCGCCATCTGCCGGGCACGGAAATCCGGATCCTTCTGGCGCGCCGCAAGCGCGGCGCGGACGAGGAAATGGCCGCCGATCACGTCGCCAGCGAGCGCCAGGTAGGCTGTCGCCCCGGCGAGCGCCTTGTCCTGGTGGCCTGATTTCATGCGGGCAAGCATCCAGTCTGTCGCGTCTGCCAACGCCCTGGAAGCGGCCCAGAGACGCTCCGCCAGCTGAACAGACTGCGGAGTGTTGGCGGACCGGGCGGCCCGGACGGTTTCGTCGATCTCGGCCAGCATGGCGCGCATCGAGGCGCCGCCATTGCCGGCGACCTTCCGCCCGACGAGATCGATAGCCTGGATACCGTTGGTGCCCTCGTAGATCGGCGCTATCCGGGCATCGCGGTAGAGCTGCGCGGCGAGCGTGTCGTTCATGAAGCCCATGCCGCCATGCACCTGCACGCCAAGGCTGGCGACATCGACACCCATGTCGGTGCTCCAGGCCTTCGCGATGGGCGTCAGCAGGTCCTCGCGCGCCCTGGCGGCTGTACGCACCGATGGCACGTCGCAGGCACGCGCCAGGTCTGCGGCAACGCCGCAGGCATAGCAGATGGCCCTTGCAGCCGCGACGCGGGCACGCATAGTGATCAGGGTACGGCGTATATCCGCATGGTGAAGGATCGGCGCAGGGCCGCAGACGCCCTCAGCGCTACCCTGCCTGCGATCCTTCGCGTAGCTGAAGGCCGCCTGGTAGGCCGCCTCCCCGACGCCGACGCCTTCCAGCCCGACATTCAGGCGCGCCGAATTCATCATCGTGAACATGCAGGCAAGGCCCTTGTTGGCTTCCCCGATCAGCCAGCCGGTCGCGCCTGCATACTCCATCACGCAGGTCGGGCTCGCGTGGATCCCGAGTTTCTTCTCGAGGCCGATGCAGCGCACTGCATTGCGCGCCCCGGGCGATCCATCTGGGTTGACGAGGAATTTCGGGACGAGGAAGAGCGAAATGCCTTTTGATCCCTTCGGCGCAGCCGGAAGGCGGGCAAGCACCATGTGGATGATGTTCCCGGTGAGGTCGTGGTCGCCCCAGGTGATGTATATTTTCTGGCCGGTGATGGCGTAGCTGCCATCCGCATTCGGCGCCGCCCTTGTGGTGAGCGCGCCGACATCGCTGCCCGCCTGGGGCTCGGTCAGGTTCATCGTGCCGGTCCAGTCGCCGGCGACGAGTTTCGGAAGGTATATCCGTTTCTGTTCGTCGGTGCCGTGCGCCAGCAGGGCCTCGACCGCGCCATAGGTCAGCATCGGGCAGAGGGCGAACGCCATGTTGGCCGAATGGAACATTTCCATGACGCCGAGGGCCAGGGCGCGCGGCAGTCCCTGCCCGCCCCACGCTTCGGGAGCCGCAAGGCCCATCCATCCGCCCTGGCGGAAAGCTTCATACGCAGCCTTGAAGCCATCGGGGGCGATGACCCCCTCATCGCCCAGCCTGGCGCCTTGCGAATCGCCTGCCGGGTTCAGCGGTGCCAGCACGTCGCGGGCGAGTTTGCCGGCTTCTTCGAGGATCGGGCGGACGATATCGGCGTCATACGCCTCCAGGCCAGGAAGCCCCGCCAGCTCTCCGATCTGCGCTATCTCCTTGAGACAGAACTCAATTTCGTCGATCGGTGCGTCGTAGGCCATTGGAATCCCGTGTCGTGGATAGGCGTTATGCCTGGCAGGTGATAGCTTAACGTATGCATGCGCGGAAAGTCTGCGCTACTTGTTACCCCGACCCGTTGGGCATTTTGGAGACGAAGACAATGAGACTTTTCCTGATTTGCGCGAGCGCGCTCGTTCTCGCCGCCTGCACCCCGGCATCCGGGCCGGCTGCATCGCCGGAGTCGGCCGCGCCCGCCGCAGAAGCCGCAACGACCGAAGCGGCTCCCGCCGCTGAAGTCGCGTATGGCAAGGCTGCCACCTACAGGATCGATCCGACGCATGCCTCGATCACCTGGCGCGTCAACCATTTCGGACTGGCGAAGTACACCGCGCGCTTCAAGTCGTTTGACGCAACCCTAAGCTTCAACCCGGCCGACATTGCCGCAAATGCCGTCGACGTAACGATCGATCCGCTTTCGGTCGAAACGGACTATCCGGGCGACTACAAGGCCGGCCATGCCGACAGTGGGTTCGCCAGCTGGAACGAAGACCTTGCGAAGAACGCGCAGTGGTTCAACGCGGGCGCCCATCCCCAGATCAGCTTCAAGTCGACCAGCGCGACCCAGGCCAGCCCGGCCACCGGCACCGTGACCGGCGACCTGACCTTCCTGGGCGTCACCAGGCCGGTCACGCTGGACGTGACCTATAACGGCGTCGCCCGGATGCCCTGGGCGCCGGACCAGGACAAGATCGGCTTTTCCGCCACGACAACGCTCAAGCGGTCAGACTTTGGCATGGGCGCCTACATCCCTAATATCGGGGACGAGGTCGAAGTGATCATTGAAGCCGAATTCGCCGAAGTGGTTGCCCCGTAACCCATGAACGCTGAAGCGTCCTCACGGTACACCGGCGTCGCCATTGCCCTGCACTGGGCCATGGCGGCGCTGCTGGTGTTCATGATCTGGCTGGGCTGGAACATGGAAGACAATGAGGCGCGGTTCCAGCTTCACAAATCGGTCGGGATCACGATCCTGTTCCTGGCGATCGCCCGGCTCGCCTGGCGATTTGCCAACCCGCCACCGCTCCTGCCTGAGGGCATGCCCGGGATCGAAAAGACGGCCTCGCACGGCGTCCACATTGCCTTTTATGTCTTAATGATCGCCATCCCGCTCGGCGGCTGGCTGATGGTATCGGTCTCGCCCTTCCAGGTTGCGACAGTGCTTTACGGCGTTGTCAGCTGGCCCCACCTGCCCTTCACTGAAGGGCTGATCGGCGAGGATCTCTACGAATTCACCGAGTTCTTTCACAGCAAGGGCGCCTGGGTGATCATCGCGCTCCTGGCACTGCATGTCGCCGGTGCGGTCAAGCACGAGATCGGCGCCGAAGAGGGGGTGCTCAAGAAAATGATCCCCGGCCTGTTCGGCAGGTCAGACCCGCCAGCCCTGCCGCCCAAAGGCTTCCTGTTCGCCTTCGGCGGCAGCGCGGCGCTGTTTGCCGCCATTGCGGCGTCCGCCTTGCTTGGCTCCGGACCTGCAAACCCCGGCCCTCCGCCACCGGGCGCTTCAGGAACCGGCGTCCAGGCGAACTGGATTGTCGATTACGAAAAATCCGCGATCACCTTCTCCGGCCTGCATGAAGGCAGGAAATTCGAAGGCGTGTTCGATGCCTGGACAGCAGATGTCGCTTTCTATCCGGAAGCCCTTGCAACATCTCAGGTGCAGGTATCGGTCGATACCCGCACGGCCAGGACGGGTAAGAAGCTCTATGACGACAGCCTGAAGAGCCGCGAATGGTTCAATGCTCCGGAGTTTCCGCAGGCAACGGTTGAGCTGGGTGAGTTCAGGCAAGTGGCCGGCGGATACGAGGCGGCGGCGACCCTGACACTCAAGGGCAGGCCGGTCCGTCTGCCCCTGACGTTCACGCTCGACATTGACGGGGACGAAGCGCGCCTGGAAGGCGCCGCCACAGTCTCGCGCAAGGCGCTGGATCTGGGACAGGCCTCGGACGCCGGCGCACAATACGTCGCCGACGAAGTGAGCATCGAAATCTCGGGCAGAGCCACGCGCAAACCGTAAGCGGCGCGTTTGTGTCCGGGCCGGGCAGTGGTATGGCCGCGCAATGACCGCGCCGATTGTCCCGATCCTTCCTGAAACGATTGCCCTTGCTGCCGAAATCCTCAGCGAGGGTGGCCTTGTCGCGATGCCGACCGAGACCGTCTACGGACTTGCGGCAGATGCCGCCAACCCGGAGGCCGTGGCCCGATTGTACGAGGCCAAGGGGCGCCCCCGGTTCAATCCGCTGATTGCGCATGTCTCGTCCTGGGAGATGGCGCAGCGTGAGGCCGGGTTCCCGGCGCCGGCGCGCACCTGCGCCGAAGCATTCTGGCCGGGGCCCCTGACCCTTGTCCTTCCTGCCCGGGCCGGAGGCCGCGTCTGCGATCTAGCCCGGGCGGGCCTGGAGACCCTGGCGGTGCGCTGGCCCGCACACCGGGCGGCCGCGGCCCTGATCGAGGCGTTCGGGCGCCCGCTGGTTGCGCCTTCCGCGAACCGCTCCGGCCATGTCAGCCCCACCCGGGCCGAGCATGTCGCGGAAGACCTGGGCGAACGCATCAGCCTGATCCTCGATGGTGGCCCGTGCGATGTCGGGATGGAATCCACGATCCTCGGATTTCAGGACGGCGAACCTGTCCTGCTGCGGCCGGGCGGTCTTGCGACGCAGACGATCTCAGCAGAACTTGGCCGCAGCGTGCGGGCCTATACCGGCCAGGCGGGGATCAATGCACCCGGCCAGATGAAATCACACTACGCCCCCAGGGCGCGCCTGCGCCTGAATGCGGCGGCGCCGCAAGACGGTGAAGGTTTCCTCGCCTTCGGCCCCCTGGTGCCCGGAGACCTCAGCCTGTCGGCCTCTGGCGACCTCGCCGAAGCCGCCGCCAACCTGTTCGGGATGCTGCGCAGTCTCGACACGCGGTTCGAACGCATTGCGGTATCGCCGATACCCTTCACAGGTCTCGGCGAAGCCATCAATGACCGGCTGGAGCGCGCGGCGCACCGCGAGGCAGGCTGATGGCTCAGCCGCCCATGATGTCTTCCTTGAGGACCGTCATCATGAACTGGTACGAGGTCTCACCTTCTTCCTCGTCCTTGTAGACGACGGCCAGGAACTCGGCGCCGAGGTAGACTTCAAGGGAATCGTTGAGCTTGTCGCGCGAAAGAAGGCGCAGGCCGGGGTGCAGCTTCTCCTTGAGATAAGCCTCAAGGCGAAGGGTTTCTTCTTTGTTTATCATGGGATTTCCTGAACCAAATCAATACGCGCCGAGACTAGACGCTTTGCGCGCCTGAGCAAAGTGGCGCGCTGCAAGGTGGCGGGCTTAAGTTCCGGCGGTGTCCGGAATGCCCTGGTCCATGGTCCGGGCCGGCTGGCAGCAGGACGGGCCGGCCACGACCTTCGCCGGGACCCCGGCCACCGTGCAATAGGCCGGCACGTCTTTCAGCACCACACTGCCGGCCGCCACCTTGGCTTCGTCGCCCACCGTTATGTTGCCGAGGATCTTGGCGCCGACCGACAGCAGGACACCGCGGCCGATCTTCGGATGCCGGTCGCCGACTTCCTTGCCGGTCCCGCCCAGCGTCACACCGTGGAGCAGCGAGCAGCCATCCCCGACGACCGCCGTCTCGCCAATCGTGATCCCGGAAGCATGGTCGAGCATCACCCCGCGCCCGATGCGGGCCGCAGGGTGAATATCGACACCAAACAGTTCCGACGTCCGGCTCTGGAAATGGAAGGCCAGCGTTTCGCGGCCAAGGCGCCAGAGCTGGTGCGCGATGCGGTGGGTCTGGAGCGCCAGGTAACCTTTGAAGAACAGGAAAGGCTGCAACATGCCGCGGGAGGCGGGATCGCGCTCGAGCACGGCCTGCATGTCGGTTTCGGCCAGCGCGATCAGTTCAGGGGCCCCGTCATAGATGCCCGAAATCACGTGGCGGACCTGCTGCGTGGCCATCGCCGGGCCCGCGAGCTTTTCGGCCAGGTGATAAGACAGCGCCTGGCCGAGGGTCACATGATTGAGGATCGCGGCGTTGAGATAGCCCGACAGGGATGGCTCTTCGGCAGCTGCGGCGGTGGCTTCGAACCGGAGCCGTTTCCACGCTGGGGCCGGCGCGCCGATGTCTGGATTGTCGGTCATGGCGGGCTCCTGCAGGGCATCTAGGTTGCGAAATGGGCTCAAGTGGTCGGAAATACAATTGCCATGGCCCGGACGCGCCATTTTGGACGCTTCTCCTCTGGCCCCGCCCGCATTAAGCCAGACAGTGATGACCAAACGCTTTCCGCCCCCGCCCCTGCGTGACGCGCCGCTCGCCGGCGCCCGTCCCAGCGCAGACGCCCGCGCCCTGCTGGCGCTTCGCAAATCCGCCAACAAGCTTGTCCTCGGCGCCCCGGGGCCTGATCCGGCCGAACTCGATGAGCTGCTTCTCGTGGCCGCCAGGGTGCCGGATCACCGGAAACTCGGGCCCTGGCGGTTCGTTTTGCTGGAAGGTGAGGCCCGCTTCAGGTTCGGCGCTGCGCTCGCGTCGATCCTGAAGGGCCGGGCGGCGCCTGAGGCGCAGGTCCAGGACGCGGAAAAATCGATGCTTCGGGCGCCCGTGGTTGTGGCCGTCATCTCGAGCCCGGTAGAAGATGGCCGCACACCGGTCTGGGAACAGGAACTCTCCGCCGGCGCGCTTTGCTACAACCTGCTGGTGGCCGCCAATGCGAGCGGCTGGGCCGGCGTCTGGCTCACCGAATGGGCGGCCTACGACGCCGAGGCCGGCGCAGTGCTTGGCGTGCAGGCACATGAGCGGATTGCCGGCTTCGTCCATCTCGGGACCGCAAAGGCAGCCACGCCCGAGCGCGTGCGCGCCGAAATCGGCCCCCGGGTCCGGCGCTGGACCGGCGCCTGATCAGCCTCGCCCGCGATACGGCGCAACGCCTGTCTCCGGAACATAGAGCCCGTCCGGAACCGAGCCGGATTGCCAGAACACGTCGATCGGTATGCCGCCGCGCGGATACCAGTAGCCCGAGATGCGCAGCCAGCGTGCCTGGGTGAAGCCGAAGAGGCGTTTGCCGATCGAGACCGTGCAGTCCTCGTGGAAGGCGCCGTGGTTGCGGAAACTCGTCAGGTAGAGCTTCAGGCTTTTCGACTCCACCAGCCAGTGTCCCGGCGCATAGTCGATCACGAGGTGAGCGAAATCGGGCTGGCCGGTCACCGGGCAAAGCGAGGTGAACTCCGGCGCCGCGAAGCGCGTGAGGTAAAGCGTGTCCTCGTGCGGGTTCACCACGCGCTCCAGCACGGCAGCCTCCGGGCTGGCGGGGATTGCGGTTTGCAGGCCGAGCTGGCCAAGTCCCTGGTAGATCGTTTTATCAGACATCGGGGATCAGGTTCACGGCTGGAATGAGATCAAAAGTCAGGCCCATATAGAGGATGTAGCCGATGAGGAGAACCGCGCCTTCCCAGCGCGCAATCCTGCGGCCGGTCATCGCAAACAGCATGAGCAGGCCGGCCGACAGCACCAGCGCGCCAACGTCCACGGACGAAATGATGCTGACGGGTCCGGCGCCCGCCATGGCATCCGCCGTGATATCCCCCCGGATCGTGAACGGGCTGACCAGCGCGGTGATCCCGAGAATGCCAAGGATATTGAAGATGTTCGAGCCGATGATGTTACCCAGCGCCACGTCTGCGCGTTTACGGTATGCGGCCACGATCGAGGTTGCGAGTTCCGGCAGGCTTGTGCCGACCGCAACAATCGTCAGGCCAATGATGGTTTCACTGATGCCGATGGACCGGGCGAGCGAAGTGGCGCCGGTGACGAGCAGGTTGGCCCCGATAACGACAGCTGCAAGGCCCGCGACCGCAATGGCGAGGCCTGCGCCCAGAGCATACTGAGGGCCGGCGGGCCCGGCTTCGGCCTCGGGCAGCTCACCCGCCGCGCCTTGCCTGCGCTGGTCGGCAATCAGCGACCAGGCAAGGTAGGCGATCAGCAGCGCCAGCAGCAGAAATCCGGAAAGCCGGCTGAACGCGTCGAACCAGAGCAAGGCGCAAAGTACGCCTGTAACAGCGATCATGAAGCTGCCGTCACGCGCCAGCGCCTTCGGATTAACCAGGACGGGCGAGATGATCGCGGCAAGTGCCAGTACGAGGAAGATGTTGGCAATATTCGAGCCGACGACGTTGCCGATGGCGATCCCGACGGCCCCCTTGTCGATCGCCTGGAGGCTGGTCACGAGTTCCGGGACGGATGTGCCGAAACCGACCAGCGTCAGGCCGATGACCAGTTCGGATATGTTGAGCTTCCGGGCCACGCTGACCGAGCCGCGCACCAGCGCCTCGCCGCCGATCAGCAGCAGGAAAAGGCCTCCAAAGACCAGCAGATACATCATTAAATCGAATCCCGCCGTGTTTCAGGCCATATAGGGTCACGATACCGTGAGAGGCAAACAGGCTGCCGAAGACCACTATTTTGCTTTCACCTGTCAAGCGTACGTTATGGTTTCATCCATATGAATAGGCCAGTACTTGCAAGTACTGCCCCGGCAGAAAGCTGAGACAAACGATGAAAGCAGGCAAACCGGCCAACGCCTGGACGATGACCCGGCCTTTGGCCGGGGCCTGCCTGCTGGCGGCAACGTCTGCCTGTGCGCTGATCCCGGGCGTTCGGGACGGCGTAACCCAGCAGGCCGAAACGGCCCCCCGCGCCGCAGTCGAGGGAATGCCCCCTGCCCTGATTGCCCGCGCCAATGGCCTCGTGCGCGTTGCCGAACCTGCACCGCGCAGCGTCCTCGAGGCGCGCAACCGGATGAACAGTTCAGCTGCCCTCCTGCGCGACCTGATGTCCTCTGAAGGCTATCTTGCCGCCGAGATTGCGCCTTCCGAGATCGGCGCGGCCAGCGACGCCGGCGTGCTCGTTGCCGAACCTGGCCCGCTGTTCACCATCCTGTCACGCGACTTCCGCGGCCGTGATACGATGGCGCCGGAGGTGGCCCGCAGCCTCGAGACCGAACTGCGCAAGCTGCCCGCAGGCGCGGTTGCCCGCACACAGAGCATCGAGCGGCTCGACGATGCTCTGGTAGGGCTGCTGCGCCGGCAGGGCTATGCGTTCGCCCGCAGCCAGGGCATCGACGTGCTGGCCTCGCGAGATGAGGCCAATGTCGAATTGACCTTCCTTCTCGTGCCCGGCCCCCGCGTGTCGCTGGGCGCCCTCGACGTCACGCACGCCGATGCGCGCAGCAGGAAAACGGTGCGGACACTGAAGACATGGTCCGACGGCGATCTCTATACGCCTGATATCATTGACCTGCTGCGCACCCGCCTGCGGGCGACGGGCCTGTACGAAGGCATCGGCGTGACGATTTCCGAAACGCCGGGCACGGATGGGCTGCATACGGTTTCAACGACCCTTGTCGAAGGCAAGGCGCGCACCCTCAGCGCCGGTGTCACGGCCTCTACAACCGAAGGCGTCGGGGTGGATGCCTATTGGGAGCGCCGCAACCTGACCGGCCGCGCCGACCGGCTGCGCGTAAGCACGAAAGTCGCGACCCTCGGCCAGGACCTGACAACCACCTACGAGCGCCCCAACATCGGCAGGTATGGCCGCACGTTTTCTCTCGAAGCCGGCGTGCGCGCCGAGCAGACAGATGCCTATGACCTCCAGGGCGCGCGCGTCAGCGCCGCGCTTTCCCAGCCCCTCTCCCGCCAGCTGACCCTGTCGATCGGTGCAGCCCTCGACGCCACCCGGACAGTTGACGAGCGCGTCCGCATCCTCGGGGGCATCGAGCGAGACCAGTTCACCGTGTCCTTCCCCGTGTCCGCCAACTATACCGATGTCGGAGATCCGCTTGATCCCCAGTCAGGCTTGCGCTTCTTCGCCGCCGCCGACACCGGCGTCTCGACCGGCGATAAAACGCCGGCATACACCCGGCTTGAGCTTTCCGGCGCAACTTACAGGGCCATCGCGGACGATCTCGTCGCGGCCTTCCGCGCTGAGTACGGCGCCTTCATCGGCTCGGATGATGTGCCCCCCGACAGGCTGTTCTTTGCAGGCGGCGGCGGTACGGTTCGCGGATACGAATATCAGAGCCTTTCTCCGCGCAATTCGTTCGGAGACCTGGTCGGCGGGCGCAACCTGTTCTCGGCCTCCGCGGAATTGCGCTGGCGGTCAACGGAACGTTTTGGTTA
>CALGEF010000299.1 GCA_937881755.1 uncultured Acidobacteriota bacterium | reverse complement strand
CTAGAGCCGCGCCTTCACCGCCTCGGCGACGGCTTCCGCCGTGATGCCGAAATGCTTGTAGAGCTGCTGGTAGGGCGCGCTGGCGCCAAAGCTGTCCATGCCGACAAAGCCGCCGTCCGCGCCAATCCACCGGTCCCAGCCAAAGCGGACGCCCGCCTCGACCGCCACTTTCGGCAAGCCCTTGCCTAACGTCTCTTCGCGGTAGGCCGCGTCCTGCTGGCCGAACAGCTCCATCGAGGGCATCGAGACGACGCGGACGCCGACGCCGTCTGCTGCAAGCAGAGCCTGCGCCTTGAGCGCGATCTCGACTTCCGAGCCGGTAGCGATCAGCACGCCGCGTTCCTTGCCCCTGGCTGGCGAAAGGACATAGGCGCCCTTCGCAGAGAGGTTTTCGTCCGTATGCGTCTTTCTGGCCGGCGCCACGTTCTGGCGGGTCAGCGCCATCGTCGAGGGACCATCCTGACGCGTCAGGGCGAGTTCCCAGCATTCCGCGGTTTCCACGCCGTCTGCCGGACGAAAGACCAGCATCTCTGGCATCGCGCGCAAGGACGCAATCTGCTCCACCGGCTGGTGCGTCGGTCCGTCTTCGCCGAGACCGATGGAATCGTGCGTCATGACATGGACGACGCGAAGGCCCATCAACGCACCGATCCGGATCGCAGCGCGGCTATAGTCTGCAAATACGAGGAACGTGCCCGAATACGGAATGATGCCGCCGTGCAGCGCCATGCCGTTCATCGCCGCCGCCATGGCATGCTCGCGCACGCCGTAGTGGATGTATCGGCCGTCCCAGGACTTCGGTGTCATCGGGCTGGTCGCACCCGTCTTGGTATTGTTCGAGCCCGTAAGGTCTGCCGAGCCGCCGACCATTTCGGGCACAAGATGCGTGATCACTTCCAGCGCCTCGCCGCTCCACACGCGGGTCGCCTTGGCGGCGCCGCCCTCAGCCACGGCTTTCTTGTGCTTGAGGATCGCCTTGCCCAGATTCTTCGGCAGGCGGCCGGCGATGGCCACGTTGAACTCGCCCTTCTTCGGGCTCGCTGCGAGACGTTTCTTCCAGGACGCGTGGTCTTCGTGCGAGCGCTCACCCGCCTTGGCCCAGGCAGCTTCAATGGCTTGCGGAATCTCGAACGCCTCATGCGGCCAGTTGAGGGCTTTCCGGATGCCGGCGATCTCCTCGGCGCCATAAGGCCCGCCATGGGCCTTGCCCGTGCCCGCCAGTTTCGGCGCGCCGAAACCGATGATTGTCTTCACGGCGAGGAATACCGGCTTCTTCTGCCGGGTCGCCCATTTCAGCGCCTCAGTCACGTCCTTCTCGTCATGCCCGTCAACGCGGCGGCTGACCCAGCCGGAAGCTTCGACGCGCGCGCACTGGTCGGTCCCGTCCGACAGGTCCGTCCCGCCATCGATCGTCACCGCGTTATCGTCGAACAGCACGATCAGCTTGTTGAGCTTCAGATGCCCGGCGAGCGTGATCGCTTCCTGGCTGATGCCCTCCATGAGGCAGCCGTCGCCGGCGACCACCCAGGTGCGGTGATCCACAAGCTCGTTGCCAAAGCGCGCATTCAGGTGGCGCTCGGCGATCGCCATGCCGACAGCCGTCGCAATGCCCTGCCCCAGGGGGCCCGTCGTTGTCTCGACACCTGCCGTGATGAAGTTCTCCGGATGGCCCGGCGTCTTGGCGCCCAGCTGGCGGAAATTTCGGATGTCGTCGCGGCTCACCGAGGCATATCCGGTAAGGTGCAGCAGCGAATAGATCAGCATCGAGCCATGGCCCGCCGACAGGACGAACCGGTCCCGGTCCGGCCAGGCGGGGTCGCGCGGATCATATTTCAGAAACTTCCGGAACAGCACCGTGGCCGCATCCGCCATGCCCAATGGCAAGCCGACATGTCCAGACTTTGCCGCTTCCACGGCGTCCATGGACAAGGCCCGAATGGCATTCGCCATGTCGCGATTTGTGACCGCCATTCTGCTGATCTCCCGGAGTTTTTCGCGCTTCGTGCTAGGCCAGACTTGTCCCGAACCGTCAAGGCGCTTGGCGGGCGTAGTCATTCCAGTTAGTCCAGAAACGTCATGACCGACCTCGACCCGGCCGCACTGCGCCTCGAAACCGCCCTCAAGCGCCTCGAACTGGCGCTTGAGGCGCACCTTTTGCGGACCGGCAACCCGGCCGCACTGCGCGCCGAGATCGCGGCGCTGGTCACCGACCGGGCCAGCCTTGCCGATGCTCTCGACCAGTCCCTCGCGCGGGAACAGGAACTCCAGGCCCTCGCCGATGAGGCGAGCCTCGCCCTGGGCTCCGCCATCGAAGACGTCCGCGCCGCGCTCGGCAGGGAGGACTGACGCTTGGCCAAGGCTGACATCACGCTCCGGGGCCGCAACTTCTCCATCGCCTGCGCGCCAGGGCAGGAAATGCGCATCCAGGGCCTCGCCGGGCAACTGGATGCCCGCGTCGGCCAGATCGCCGGTGCAGTCGGCGATATCGGCGATGAACGCCTGCTGCTGATCACCGCGCTGGCTCTCCTCGATGAACTCGACAGCGCCCGGCGCGGCGTCTCTGCCCGGCCGGATACCGAGGCGCGCGCGGCGGAGCTGCTGCTGGCCATGGCCAGCCGGGTCGAGGCCCTTGCCGCCCGGCTCGAAAATGAAACATGACGCTGCCGCGACCGGATGCAGCAGCGCCGGAACAGCGGGCCCGGTCTATGGTCCTGCCTGAAACCCCACGAAAAGGCTAAAGCCCAATGCAAAGCACCCTGACCATCGGCTTCTACATTCTCCTCGCTGCGATCGTCGTCGTGCTGCTGGTCGGCATCGCCAACCTTGCGCGGCGCGACGAGAAGCAGGCCAGCCGTTCAAACCAGCTGATGCGCCTGCGCGTCATCCTCCAGGCCGCCGCCATTGCCTTCCTCGTCCTGCTGGGCATCGTCGCCGGCGCCATCAAGTTCGGCGGATAAACAGGGGAGCGCCCGCATGGTCAGGCTCGACAAGATCTACACCCGCACCGGAGACACCGGCGAAACACGCCTTTCGACCGGGGAAGTGGTGCCCAAATGGCATCCGCGCGTGGCGGCCTATGGCACCGTAGACGAGCTGAACGCCGCACTCGGCGTCGCTGCCCTGGAGGCCAGAGGCGCCATGCTCGTCGCCATCCGCCGCATCCAGAACGACCTGTTTGATCTCGGCGCAGACCTCGCGACACCCGACCGGGGCCGCGTGCTCGAATGGACCCCGCTGCGCATCATCGGGTCGCAGGTCACCCGCCTCGAGACCGAGATCGACGACATGAACGCGGTCATCCCGCCGCTTGACAGCTTCATTCTGCCCGGCGGATCGGCCCTTTCGGCCTACTTCCATGTGGCCCGAACCCTGTGCCGCCGGGCAGAGCGCCAGATCGCCGAACTCTCCGCGCTGCCGGAAGAGCCGGTCAACGCCGTCGCCCTCGCCTTCATCAACCGGCTGTCGGACTGGCTGTTCGTCGCCGGACGCGCGGCCAACAATGACGGGGCCGACGACGTGAAATGGGTGCCCGGCGCAAACCGTTGATCGAGATCGCTATTTCCTTCTTTACAGTTCGGGCCATATGCTGGGCGAATGCGCGGGTTGAAGATCCAGATTGTCGTCGTCGGAGGCGGAGCCGGCGGGTTGCAGCTCGCAGCCCGGCTGGGCGCGCGCTATGGCCGCGAGAAGTTCGACATCATCCTGCTTGAGCGCAACCGGACGCATATCTGGAAGCCCCTGCTCCACGAAGTCGCCGCCGGCTCACTGGATGCAAACCTCGATGAGGTCGGTTACGGCGCCCATGCCCACCGCTGGGGCTATCGCTACTTCCAGGGCGCCCTCAAGGGCATCGACCGAGCCAACCGGCAGGTGATCGTCTCGCCCCTCCTGGACGTGGACGGCTCGGAGCTTATGGGCGAGCACCGCATCCGCTATGACTATCTTGTCCTCGCCCTCGGCTCCGTGTCGAACGATTTCGGTGTCGAGGGGGTGAAGGAGAACTGCCTGTCGCTTGAAAGCCGCCGCGATGCCGATTCGTTCCGCCAGCGCCTCCTGAACCAGTGCCTGCGCTGCTCGCGCCGGCTCAGCTTCGATCCGCAGGCGGACGAATATGTGCGGGTCGCCATCGTCGGCGGCGGCGCAACCGGTGTGGAGCTTGCCGCCGAACTCTACAATTCGGCATCGGCGCTGCGCTATTACGGCCTTGAAGTGTTCGACGAGAAGCGTCTCAAGGTCTGCCTCCTCGAAGCAGGCCCGCGCATCCTGCCGGCCCTTCCGGAAAAACTGGCGGAAGCCGCCCACGGCGAACTCGAAGCCCTTGGCGTGGAAGTCGTCACCGGCGCGCAGGTCTCGCGCGTCACACCTGAGGCCATCGAAACCCGGGACGGCAAGGTGTTCCCCGCTGACCTGAAAGTCTGGGCGGCCGGCGTGAAAGCCCCGGACTTCCTCAAGGACATTGCGGGTCTCGAAACGAACCGCTCCAATCAGCTGCTCGTGAAGGACACGCTCCAGACGACGCGCGATGACCGCATCTTCGCCATCGGTGACTGCGCCTCGTATACGCCGCCCGGCTCAGACCGTCCTGTGCCGCCCCGCGCCCAGAGCGCGCACCAGATGGCCGGCACTGCGTATAACAATATCCGCGCCCTGATCGAGCAAAAACCGCTCAAGGCATTCACCTATGAAGACAAGGGCTCGCTGATTTCGATGAGCCGCTATGCGACCGTCGGCACGCTGATGGGAAACCTTGTGGGCGGCCGCATGGCCATCGAGGGCCACCTCGCCCGCTTCGTCTATATTTCGCTTTACCGGATGCACCTGATGGCGATCCACGGATCAATCCGAGGTCTCGGCATGATCCTGATGGGGCATGTCAACCAGGTGGTGCGGCCCAAGCTCAAGCTGCACTAGCAAATTCCGCTCAAGTGGATGCCGGTTGAGCGCAAGAATCTGCGACCAGTCAAAAAGCCAGAGTAAGCGATCTGATTCCATCAGATCGCTTGCTCTAGCGACGCGCGTCGCGGACTTGCGCCATCAGCGCGAACAGCTCGATCACCGGCGTGACCTTCCCGTCGCCGCGATACTCCCGGTAGAGAGTGTCGACATTCACCGCGATCCGTTCGCCATCGCCCCAGCTCGAAAAATCACCCAGCGCGATATCCAGCGCGGCCTCGCGCACCGGCAATCCGGCATCGAACCGCTTGCGGGCCTCCCTGTCGACATAAGCCAGGTAATCCGCCACGCGGCGGACACCGGCCTTGTCCGTGACAGGACCGTGCCCCGGCACAATGACGTCCACATCCATCGCGATGATCGTCTCGCAGGCGCGGATCCAGTTTGCGACCGGTCCTGCCCACATCAGCGGCGTGCCATCAATGAACAGGATGTCGCCCGTGAACACCGCCTTGTCCCCCGGCACATGCACCAGCACATCGCCGCCGGTATGCGCCGGACCCACCTCGATCAGCCGCACCGCCTTGTCACCGACCCTCATGTCCATCGCGCCGGAAAATGTCTTCGTCGGCGCGCGCTCCTCGACATTCCCGAAATCAAACGGCGCAAACACATCCGCGAAATAAGCGCCTGCCGGGCCAAGCTTCGCACCCGCCGCCTTGAACATGGCCAAGGTCGCTGGCGGCACCTCGGCCATTTCCCTCGCGCTCGCCTCACTGGCAATGATCTCCGCCTGCGGACAACATCCGTTGCCATGGCAATGGTCGCCGTTCGCATGCGTGTTGACGATGGTGGCGATCTTGCCCGCGCCGATCCCGGTCGCATCCTCCATCGCCGTCAGCATGTCCCGCGTCAGGGTCATGTCGAAAAGCGTATCAACCAGCAGTGACGCCTCACCGTCGCGGATCAGCCCCGCATTTGACCAGCCCCAGCCGCCATCCGGTTGCAGCCAGGCGTAAAGCCCGTTGCCGATATCCTTGAGGCCCCTGGTGTATTCCCAGCGCTGCGCCATGGCCCGCTCCTCCCGTTTGCCTGCATCAAGTCAGGGAACGCGGTTGCGCGCAAGCGCCTCAGAACCGGTCGAGCAGGCGCCTCAGGTACTCGCGCTCTTCCTCGTCCTCCGCCTCGTTGTAGCGGCGGCGCAGCTCATCGAGGATATCCTTGGCGCGCTGGCGCTCGGACCCGTCGGGAATGTTCACACCCTCGCCGTCATTGCCGGCGCCCATCAGCGAGCGGCCCATCGGGCCCTCCCCGCCCGCCTGCTCGCCGAGCCGTTCAGCCTGCAGGCTGTCGAGCGCGCCCGCCATGGCACGCGCGACCTCTGACATCAGCTGCGTCGCCCGCTCCTGCTCAAGGATCGCTCGGCCTTCATTGCCGTTCTCCAGCGCCTGCTCCGCCCGGCGCTGCGCGTCGCGGATCGCCGACATGGCACCCGGATCAACTTGTGCGCCCGTGCCACCTTCTCCATCCCCCGCGCCTTCGCCGCTGCGGCGTGCAAACTGCTCAACCAGCCGGCCAAGCTCCGCCTGGCGCTCCGCCAGCGTACCGCCGCGCTGCCGGCCGCCGCCCTGATTGCCTTCCTGAGGTTCACCCTCCTCGCCGGCGCCTGTGCCGCTTTCACCCGGCTGCCCGCCGCCGCCTTGATCCGCGCCTTCGCCCCCCGGCGAGCCAAACGGCGGCGGCGTACCGCCCTGCCCGGAAGGTTGCTCCCCGCGCTGTTGGGCGAGGGTGTCATCGTTCAGCTGGCGCTGCTCGCGCAGCAGTTCCGACAGGCGCCGCATCGCATCTGTCAGCTCCTGCTCCCCGGGCGGCAATTCGCTCTCTTCGCCCTCGGCCTGGCCACCGGGCATACCTTGCCCCTGCTGCCCCGCGCCGCCCTGCTGGAACTGGAGATTCTCGAGCATGTTGGTGATGTCGGAGAGCAGCTGGCGCGCCTGATCACTTGCGCCGGTCTCAGTCAGGTCCTGCAGTGCGTTCAGCATGTCCTCGAAGTCCTGCCCGCCGAGCCCTTCACCGCCCGCCTGCGCCTGGCTGTCTTCGGTCGATTCCGGCGCGTCCAGCCCGTTGGCAATGGCCTCCGCCATCTTCGCGGCCAGGTATTCATTGGCCGCGTCGCGGAACGCTTCCATCAGCCTGCGGATTTCTTCCTCTGAAGCCCCGTCCCGCAGCGCACGCTCCAGCGCAGCCCGCGCCGCTTCCAGCCGCCGCGCTGCGTCCGCCGCGCTGCCATATTCCAGCTTCAGCGCAATCGCCCATAGCAGGGAATCGACCGCGTCCGCTTCGGCTTTCGAGCCGGCCGCGACCAGCGTGCTCTCAGCCATCTGCAGGCCCATGAAGACGCCAAGGTCGTTGATGAACTTTTCGCCCTTGTAGGTGATCGATTCCAGCATCAGCACGCCCTGTCGGATGCCCTCCGGCGCCGCGTCCAGCCTTCCTGTGGCGGCCGTGTTGATCGATCCGCCGCGCAGCGCCAGATCATTCTTACCCTCAGGCGCATAACCGCCCGGCTCGCGCAGAACGGTCACGCGGGCCTCCTGCGTGGCCCGGGCGAGCGGATCGAGGAACAGCTTTTCAGGAAGGATGTAAGATACGCTGTCGCTGCGGCCCTCCTGCCCTTCGCCGTCCAGCGCGACGAGCTGCAGGTCTACCGCAAGGCCCGCCCAGGGATGGCGCGTCAGATCAAGCTCGACGGTCGCGTTCGCTTCCCTGGCGCCCGCAGCGTCCGGCATCGGCACGGGCACGCGCTCTTCGGCGTCCGGCGCCGCCGGATGCGGCTCGCGCAACCGGATCGCGAGGTCGATACCGGCGATGCCATAATCATCCTGCGCCTTCCAGGCAAACTTCACGCGGTCCCGCGCGCCCGGCGCTGGCAGCCCGACAAATTCGATGGCCGGGATCGCATCCGGCAGCACCTTGAAACTGTAGCTCGCCCGCTCGCCCCACCAGCGCACGCTGATGCGCGTGTCACCCGTGATGGTCGCCCTGGCTTCCCACGCGTCGTCCGGCGTTGCGGCAAACTTCGCGTCCTTGTCACGCGACCCTTTCATCACGAGGCGCGGCGCCGAAGCCGCTTGTGTGCGCAGGGTCACTTCCGAACCCTTCGGCACACGGACATCCTCGCTGCCGGGCTTCAGGAAGATAGGGGGGCGCCCGGTATGTTCCGGCGGCGTGACCCAGGCTTCGACAACCATCTTGTCGGCGCCGACCAGCGCCCCATAGTCCGGGAACAGGGCCCGCAGGACCCGGCCCGGACCATCGCCGCCGGCCAGCACCGCGAACACGATCACGGCCGCCGGCAGAACGGCGCGCAGCATGTAAGGGTCAAGCGCCTTCCAAGCCGCCCCGAACCGCGGAAGGCGAAGGTTCTGCAGCTCCGCCAGCAGCCTTGCCCGGTGCGCCTGCCAGAGACCGGACGCCGCCGCAGATGGATGCACGGGCCGGTCTTTCAGCGATGTCAGCGGGCGTAGCTCGGAGGGTGCTTCCAGCAGCCGCGCGGCTTCCGATTCGTCCGGCCGCTCGTAGCGCTGCAATCCGCGCCAGGTCGCCAGGCCGCCCGCGATCAGAAGCACCGGCGTGATCAGCGCCGCAGAAATCCTGTCGAGCCGGTCGAACCCGCCGGACAGAGCCGCGGCCAGGAACAGCATCAGCAGAACGAATACGGGCCAGAAAGCACGCCCCAGCGCCAGCAGCGTGAGGCGGCGCTGCGTTGCGGCAACCTTGGCCGCAATCTGTGTCAGGCCGCCGTCGTAAGCCACTCCGGCACTTTCTCCAGTTCAATCGATTCCTCAAAACTTGGCCGCCTGCGGACGATCTCGAACCGGTCTCGATCGACCAGCACTTCCGGCACCAAAGGGCGCGCGTTGTAGCCGGACGACAGGACCGCGCCGTACGCCCCCGCCGACATGAACGCGAGCCGGTCGCCCGCACTCACTTCCGGCAAAGTGCGACCAGAAGCAAACTTGTCGGTCGACTCGCAGATCGGCCCCACCACGTCATAGGTTTTCTGCGCCTGCCCAGCCTTCGGCTCGGCAAGCGGCAGAATATCATGATGCGCGCCGTACAGCGCCGGGCGTATGAGATCATTCATCCCCGCGTCGAGGATCAGGAAGGTCCGGTCCGGCGCCTCCTTCTCGTAGAGCGCTGTCGCCAGCAGCACGCCGGCATTGCCCGCAATCACGCGCCCGGGCTCGAGGATTACGTCAAAGCCGTGCCCGGCCGTCACTTCGGAAATCATGGCCGCATAGGCGGAGGGCGGCGCAGGCGCATCCCCCTCCTTGTACGCAATACCCAGCCCGCCGCCGACATCAATGCGGCGGATGTCATGCCCCTGCCCGCGCAGGCGCAGCGCGAGGGCAACCACCTTTTCGAAGGCAGTCCGCATCGGCGCGAGGTCGCCGATCTGGCTGCCGATATGTACGTCCACGCCTACGGCCCTGATGCCTGGCAGCCTCGCCGCTTCAGCATAAAGTGCTTCGGCCTCGCCCCAGGGCACGCCGAACTTGTCGCCGGACTTTCCGGTGGAAATATTCGGATGCCCGCCGGCCGCCACATCGGGGTTCACGCGCAGCGCAATCGGCGCCGTCCTGCCCAGCCGGGCAGCGACGTCCGAAAGCAAGCGCAGTTCGCCCGCGCTCTCCACATTGAACTGATGGATACCCTGCTCCAGCGCCAGCGCCATTTCTGCCGCCGTCTTGCCCACGCCCGAGAACACGATCCGAGAGGCCGGAATGCCAGCCTTCCGTGCCCGGAGCAATTCGCCGGCGCTGACCACATCCGCGCCGCAGCCCTGCCCGGCCAGGGTTGCGAGCACGGCGAGATTGCCGTTGGCCTTTACCGAATAGGCAATCAGCGCGCGCTGCCCGCGGAAGGCCTCCGCGATCACCTGCGCATGGCGCACCAGCGTGGCGCTCGAATATACATAGCAAGGCGTGCCGACCGCCGAGGCTATGGCTTCAAGGTCCACACCTTCGCAGTGAAGGCGGCCCCCGGTATAGCTGAAATGATGCATCCTTGCTCCGGGGCTATTCGAGGTCGCCGAGGCTGCCTTCGTTGACGTCGCCGGCCGGCCTGGATTGCGGCACTTCCCCGCCCCAGTCATTCTGCGTCATACCCTCGGCGGGGTTGGCGCTGACGGGAACCGCCACGCCAACCGGCGCGGGCTCGGCCGCCTCGGCCAGCGTGATCGCCGGCTCTGCCGGCGCCGTCTGGCAGGCTGCCAGTAACAGCACAGCGCCAGCCGCAAGAAGCATCCGCGCGCACATCAGGCGTCTGGTCCGCCCAGCAGTTCGTCTTCGGCCTGTTCATCGGCCGGCTCAGACGGGCGCTCCGGCAGTTGCGGCAGGTTCTTGTTCCCGGCGTCCGGCAGGGACGCCGGATCCACATTGTTCGGGTTCCCGATCAGCGGGCCGGGGCGTTTGAGATCGCCCGTCAGCCCGCAAGCCGATACCCCCCCCAGAAGCAGAAACGCTGCGGCAGCGCCCAGAAGCCTTTTCATCGTCATCACTCCAGTCGCAATCTCTGTTTCCACTGTGCCACCTGTTCTGCGACCCGAACAGGGCTTGTGCCGCCATATGATGTCCGGGATGAGGCAGACGCCTCGACCGTCAGCACATTGAAGACATCTTCGGTAATTGCGGAATGCACCTTCTGCATGTCGCCGAGCGAAACAGCCGCAAGTTCCACGCCTTTTTCCTCGGCCAGGGCGACGATCCGCCCGGTCACATGGTGCGCGTCCCGGAACGGCAGGCCGAGCTCCCGCACCAGCCAGTCCGCCAGGTCGGTCGCCGTCGAATACCCCTTCCCCGCGGCCGCCAGCATGGCCTCCGGCTTGAAGCGGATCGTCTCCACCATCCCGGCCATCGCCCGCGCGCACAGATTGTACGTGTCAAAGGCTTCAAACGTGAGCCGCTTGTCGTCCTGCAGGTCCTTGGCATAGGCCAGCGGCAGCGCTTTCACGGCCCCCTGCAGCGCCGAAAACAATCCCGTGATCAGCGAGGCCTTCGCCCGGATCAGTTCCGCAGCGTCCGGATTGCGCTTCTGCGGCATGATCGAGGACCCCGTCGACCACTCATCCGGCAACACAGCGAAGGCGAACTGCGGGCTCGTCCACAGCACGATCTCTTCCGCGAGCCGCGACAGGTGCGTCGCTGCAATCGACAGCGTGCTCAGCGCTTCCAGCGCAAAATCGCGCGAACCCACAGCGTCCAGGGAGTTCGCCATAGGCCGGGCAAAGCCGAGCGCCTCCGCCGTCATGTCCCGGTCGATCGGAAACCCGGTTCCGGCGAGCGCCGCCGCGCCGAGCGGGCTTTCATTGAGCCGCACGGCGCAGTCCAGCAGCCGCGTACGGTCCCGCTCCAGCATCTCGGCATAGGCGAGCAGGTGATGGCCCAGCGTGACCGGCTGAGCAGTCTGCAAATGGGTAAAGCCCGGCATGAAGGTCGCGACGTTGTCGCCGGCCCGGCGCACCAGCGCGCCTTGCAGCGCGGTCACCAGATGGCTTGTCTCCTCCAGCGCGCCGCGCGTCCAGAGCCGGAAATCCGTCACCACCTGGTCATTGCGCGAGCGCGCGGTGTGCAGCCGCCCGGCGGGCTCGCCGATAAGCTCCTTCAGACGCGCCTCAACGTTCATGTGGATGTCTTCGAGTTCGCGCCGGAAAGGAAACATGCCCGCGCGCATCTCGGCGGAGATGGCGTCCAATCCGCCCTGGATGGCCTGGTTGTCGGCAACGCTGAGGATGCCCATTTCGGCCAGCATGTCAGCATGCGCCCGGCTCCCGGCCACATCCTCCTGCGCCATCCGCCGGTCCACATCCAGCGAGGCATTGATCTCGTTCATGATAGCCGAGGGCGTTGCGGCAAAACGGCCACCCCACATTGTCTGGCCTTTACCTGAATTCATCGCCATATCCCCCGAAGCCGCCGCACGGAGACGACGCCCCGCATGAACCGCTATGTCTTTTCCGGCCTCTTTCTGGTCGCCCTTGCTGCCATTGTCTATGTGCTGATCAGCGCATCCGGCGGCAAACCGGCTTCGAGCCCGCTGGCGCGCTATGCGACCGGCACGCTTGAGCGGCTCGACTTCTCGTCCGCCGGCCAATCCGTCCCCGAAGGCACCTTCGACGATGCCTCCGGCACCGAAGTCACGCTCGCCAGTTTCAAGGGTAAGACCATCCTCGTGAACTACTGGGCGACCTGGTGCGCGCCCTGCGAGAAGGAAATGCCGGCGCTCGGCGCGCTCCAGAAGGCGCGCGGCGGGGACGCGTTCGAAGTTGTCGCCATCAGCATCGATTCCGATGAGGACGCGGATTATGCCAAACGCCGCCTCACCGAACTGGGCGCCGCCAGCATTGCCTTCCGCCACACGCCCCTCGACCGGGGCAACATCGTCTACGGCGCCAATGTCCAGGGCTTCCCGACCACGATCCTCTATGGCCCGGACGGCATTGAGCTGGCGCGCATGTCCGGCGAAGCCGACTGGGCCGCCTCGGAAGCCGTTCAGTTTATCGACGCCGCCCTAAGGCAGGCGCGCGAGCGCTAGCTTTATATCCAACAGCGCCTGCGCCATCTCCAGATCCGGCGCGGGCGTGAACGTCGCCGACGGCCCCTTGCCCGGCCACATCCGCACCAGAAGTTCCAGCTCGAGCCGCAGGTCACCGTAAGCTGCGTCTTCTTGTGCGGCGACAATATCCCGCGCCGTCACGGCCAGTCCGTAGGCGGTCTGGTAGGCCTCTGCACTGGAGATAGTCCCCGCATCGGCCCCGGCTTCATAGGCCGCACCCAGAGACTTCATCAGGAACCCGGTCGTCTCCCTGACGTCTCCCGCCGCATTCGGACGCAGCGCCGCGAGCATCGCGTCCATTGCCGCAAGCGCCGTTTCATCCTGCGGCGCGGCCCTGACAGCCTCGACCGGGGCGGCATCGAAACCCAGCGTATCGAGGCCGACCATCAACCCGGGATGCGCTGCCGGGTCCAGATGCGCGACATGCACAGCCCCGCCCGCGTCATCACCCGCCCTGAACAGCGCGGCCGCCGTCACCGCATGCGCATAGGCGAGCGCCGCGCGTTGCGAGGCCGGCAATCCAGATGGGTCAACCTCGCCCAGCACGTCGCGCGCCTCCTGCGAAGCCGGTTTCTCGAAATAGGGCTCGCCGCGCGGCGTGTCTGTCTCGCCGCACCCGGTCAGGATGAGCGAAAGCGCCAGGCTTCCCGAAATCCAGAACTGCCGCATGGCCTGCTCCCTCTCGCTGGAGCAACGCTAGCCCGCGAGCGCCGGAACGCAAGCCTTCAGCCCGCCGCGCCGGCGCACCAGTCCGGCTTTTTCTCGCGCCCGTCATAGTCCCAGGTCCGGTGCGTTCCGCCGGCCACCAGCAGCGCCGCCAGGTCCGCTCCTTCCAGATCGAGGCGCAGGACCGTGCGCTCATACCGGTCTGTTCCGTGCACCTCGCTGACGGTGACTTGCTTGCCGCGCGTCAGCTCCAGCGCCGCTTTCCTGGCCTCAAAGCCGAGGGCGCGCTCGCTCTCACATTTTGCGCCGCCGCGCTGCTTCATCGAGCCGGTCTCGGGAGCATCGATGCCGTGGAGACGGAACTTCGTGCCGTCCGAGAGCCGCCCCGAATCTCCGTCCGACCAGTAGACCGTAAGCGCCGCTTCGGTTGCCGCCGCGGCGGCCGAAGCTGCGGGCGCCTGCGACGTATAATACGCGCAGCCCGCCACGATCGCGAGCAGGACTGCGGCCCCGGCCAGGTAATTCAGCGGCGCGCGGATGGTCATGCCGGGCTTCTCTCAAACTTCGTTCTGGAAGTCAGGGGAGCCCTGATAGGGTTACTGAAAGCTTAAGACTTCAGCGCGTCGGCACCGGATGGTCGCCCGAGTAATCATAGAAACCCCGGCCGGATTTCTTGCCGAGCCAGCCAGCTTCCACGAATTTCACCAGCAGCGGACATGGCCGGTACTTCGTGTCGGCGAGCCCGTCATGCAGCACCTGCATGATCGACAGGCACGTATCGAGGCCAATGAAATCCGCCAGCTGCAGCGGCCCCATCGGATGGTTGGCGCCGAGCCGCATCGCGGTGTCGATCGACGCGACATTCCCGACACCCTCATACAGCGTGTAGACCGCCTCGTTGATCATCGGCATCAGCACGCGGTTGACGATGAAGGCAGGGTAGTCCTCCGCATTCGTGGTCGTCTTGCCGATCCGCTTGGCATAGGTTATCGCCGCCTCGAATGTCTCCTGGTCTGTATTCAGACCACGGATTACCTCGACCAGTTTCATCAGCGGCACCGGGTTCATGAAATGCAGGCCGATGAACCGTTCCGGACGGTTCGTCACGGACGCGAGCCGGGTGATTGATATGGATGAGGTATTGGTCGCCAGGAACGCATGCGGCGGCACGACTTCGCTGACCTCCCGAAAGATCTGTTCCTTGAGTTCGCG
>CALGEF010000298.1 GCA_937881755.1 uncultured Acidobacteriota bacterium | reverse complement strand
CCTTGCGCTACACCTCCGCCCACGGAGCTGTACTCCGTGCATGGTTCCAGAAAATTTCCCGGTCTCAAGACCCTCACCGTCCATGGCTTCGCAATGGCCCCCGCCGCGCGAGCGGTGGGGGCCTTGCTTTCCCCAATGTCACGCGGTCCAGATCGCCCAAAGCTGCAGGAGCCCCCATGACCGCCACCCTCAAGATCGACAACGACATCGCCCTCATCACCATGGATGACGGCAAGGTCAATGCCATCAGCCTGACCATGCTGGACGCCGTCAACGCCGCCCTCGACGAGGCGGAAAAGTCAGCCCGCGTCATCATCCTCACCGGCCGGCCCGAGCGCTTTTCCGCCGGATTCGATCTGAAGTTCCTGGCGACCTCGGCGCCGGAAGACGTGGGCCGTCTCGTCAATGGCGGCGGCAAGCTCGCCTTGCGCCTGTTCACGTCGAAACAGCCGATCATCATCGCCGCAACCGGCCATGCCATCGCCATGGGCGCCTTCCTGCTGCTCGGCGCCGACACACGCATCGGTGCACGCGGCGCCTACAAGATCGGGGCCAACGAAACCATCAACGGCATGACGCTGCCCGGCTTTGGCGTCGAACTCCCCCGCGCCCGCCTTAACCCTATGTACCTCACCGAAGCCCTCGTGCAGGCCCGCCTCTACACGCCGGACGAGGCCGTGCCCGTCGGCTGGCTCGACAAGGTCGTAGAGCCAGGCGAGGTCCGCGCCGCTGCCATGGCCGAGGCCGAGCGCCTGAAGCCGATTGCGGGCGGCGCCTACTGGCGCAACAAGATCCTCGCCCGCCAGCCTGCGATCGACGCCATCAAGCCGACCTTGGCGGATTGAGTCGCTCGAGGTCTCTATCAGGCGAAAAGAAATTATTGCTGTACAATAATTTTTGAGCTATCTGGGCCCCTGAAAAGGGAGATCCCCCATGACCCGCTCCGAAACCGCAGCTGCTCAATCCTCCGCCCTGCGCGGCACCAGCTGGCTGTCAGTCGCCGCCATTGTCCTCATCGTGATGATGCTCGGCTCCGTCGCCGCAGACATCACCGGCAAGGTCGGCGTCATGGTCGCCACGCAAGCCAACTGGAAGGACGTGCTGCAAGCCTTCCTCCTCGCCCTGCTGGTCAACACGCCCACCCTGATCATCATCGGCGTCCTCGGGGATTTCGCCGGCCTGTTCAGCCGTACGGGTGAGGGCGAGGTCTTCTCCTCCCGCAACCTGAAGGCTCTCCGCAATGCCGGGGGCGGCCTTATCTGGGCAGCTGCGGCCAGCTCACTCATCGTGCCCACCGTCCTCACCTGGACCACCGGCGACGGGCGCTTTTTCAGATGGCATGTCAACGACCTCGCCCTCGGCACCGCGGCGATGGGCGCCGCCATCCTCGGCCTCGGCCATGTCCTGGCCGAAGGCATCCGCCTGAAGTCCGAGAGCGACCAGATCATCTGATGGCGCGCGATATCATCGTCACGCTGGATGTCATGCTTGCCCGCCGCAAGATGAAGGCGAAGGACCTGGCGACGGCCATCGGCATCACCGAGGCGAACCTCTCCCTGCTGAAATCCGGCAAGGTGAAGGGCGTGCGCTTCGAGACGCTGGCCAAGCTCTGCGAGGCGCTGGACTGCAAGCCAGGGGACCTGCTGGACTTCGGTGAGTCCGTCTCCGGACCTGCCATTGCCCAACCTGCAGAAAGTGACGGCCTTGCCTGACCTGATTTGAGGCGCCGCTGACAGTCCGGGGCGCGGCAATCTACCTATTGTGACACGCCGGGGTGTCAGGCGAGTCCGGGCTCGCTTAGGGTGTGGATCAGGATTCCGCTGAAAGGGGCGCCGCATGGAACAAGTGATCGATCATGCCGCCGCCCATGGCCCGAGCCCGACACTGATCAAGGATCTGCTGGTCTTCCTCATCGCCGCCGGCATCCTTGTGCCGGCCATGCGATTTATCAGGATCCCGACCGTCATCGGCTTCATGCTGGCAGGCCTCGCCCTCGGCCCCTTCGCCCTTGGCCGTCTTGCCGAAGATGCCCCGGTGCTCGAGTTCTTCTCGATCTCGTCGCCCGAGGCGGCATTGCCCTTTGCCGAACTTGGCGTGCTCTTCCTGCTCTTCCTTCTGGGGGTCGAGTTTTCGTTCGAGAAACTCTGGGCCCTGCGCAAGGTTGTTGTCGGTACCGGCGGCTTGCAGGCGATTGTCAGCGCGGTCGCCATCGCCTGCGCCGGCCTCGCTTTCGGTCTCGACCTGCCGGTGGCCATGATCCTCGGCCTTGCCCTGGCGCTTTCGTCCACGGCCATCGTCATGCAGGTCCTGATCGAACAGAAACGCGCCGCCCAGCCTGTGGGCCGGGCAACCCTGGGCGTGCTGCTGTTCCAGGACATCCTTGTGGCCCCGATCCTGATCTTTGTCGGTTTCGCCAGCATGAAGGCCGATGCCAACATGGGCGGCGTCCTGATCGACGCGCTGGTTCGCGGGCTGATCGCGATTGCCGTGATCTGGGTGATCGGCCGCTATCTTCTCGGCCGGGTTTTCCGGCTTGCCGCTTCGGCGGGCGGGCGCGACTTCCTGATGGCCCTGATCCTGCTCACCGTCGTGGGTGCAGCGGCCATCACTTACAGCGCCGGACTGTCGCTTGCCCTCGGCGCCTTCCTCGCCGGGCTGCTGGTCGGCGAGACCGAGTTCAAGCACCAGACCGAAGTTGACCTTGAGCCCTTCAAGGGCCTGCTGCTCGGGCTTTTCTTCATGACCGTCGGCATGAGCCTCGACCTGCCGGTGATCGCCGGAAAGATCGGCTGGATATTGCTGGCGCTGGTCGCCCTGATCGCCGTGAAGTTCATGATCGCCTATGCTGCGTGCCGGCTGTTTGCCGGCAATCATGCCCTGTCGCTGGAGGCGGCACTGCTGCTGGCGTCCGCTGGCGAGTTCGCGTTCGTCGTCCTGACGACCGCGCGCGCCAGCGGCGCAGTTCCGGATGATGCGGTAACCTTCGCTTCCGCTGTTGCGGGTCTTTCGATGCTGCTCGCCCCGCTGCTCGGCCTGCTCGGGCGCAAGCTCGCCCGGCGCCGCAAGGCCGCGGAGGACAATCTGCCGCCGATGATGGACCTCACGCACCTGACGGACCACGTGATCCTTGCGGGCTATGGCCGCGTCGGCCAGTCGATCGCGCGGCTGCTGGTCAACGAGGATGCCGCCATCGTCGCCATCGACCGTGAGCCCGACAAGATCCGCATGGCCCGGAAAGCAGGTGTGCATGCCTATGTCGGCGACGCGGCACGGGCCGAGTTCCTTATCGCCACGGGCATCCACCGCGCCGCCATGCTGATTGTCACCGTCGACGATCCCGACCGGGCCGAGTCGATGGTGCGCAGTGCGCTGGAACTGGCGCCGGGGCTGACAATCCTCGCGCGCGCGCATGACGGCGACCACATGGTCAAGCTCAGCGCCGCCGGGGCCGGGCATGTGGTGCCAGAGGCAATTGAATCCGGCCTCCAGATGGTCGGCATCGCTTTGGAGATCTTCGGCTACGACACCGAAACCGTCCGATCCCGGATTGCCCGGGCCCGGGACGAGGAATACCGGCGGGCCTGAGCCGGGGCCTTCACATCCCCGTCGCAATGTCCCCGAACACGCCGCGCAGCCAGACCAGTGCCGGGTCCTCGGAATTTTCCCGCCGCCAGTAGGCCACGCTCGCCAGCAGCGGCGCGGGAATCGGCAGGTCGCGGACCGCGAGACCGGAGGCTTCCGCCATCGGGCGCGGCGCTACGAGGGCGAGATGCGTCTGGCGCACAGCTTCGATGGCCGGCTGGTGGTTGGGCAGGCGCAGCGCCGGCGTGATCCGCCCGCCGGCCGCGCGCGCTATTTCCTCCACCAGGCTGCGCCCCTCGCGCCGGCTGGAGACGGCGATGTGGCGCAGCGCGAAGAACCGCTCCGCCGTCAGCTTCTTGTCCGCCATCGGATGATCCGGCGCCAGCATGCAGGCATAGGGCGTCGAGAACAGGACCTCGCGTTCCAGGTTCGGGCCGCGCAATTCCGGAACGTCGATGGCGAGGTCAAGACGCCCGGAGGCGAGCTCTGTCGAGATCGCCGCGCGGTCAATCTGGCTCCATGCGATACGCAGGCCGGGCGCGGCAGCCTCAAGCTTGCGGGCCAGGGACGGCACCAGCATGTAGGCGGAGGCGTCACGCGCTGAAATGTTGAACACCCGCGTTGACCGGGCGGGGTCGAATTCTGAGCGGGGCTCCAGTCCCGCCCGCAGCCGGTCGAGCGCCTCGCGCACCGCCGGCATCAGCGCCTCGGCCATTGCGGTCGGCTTCACCCCGCGCCCCTCGCGCACAAACAGCGGGTCCTCGAAATGCAGCCTCAGGCGGGCCAGCGCATTGCTGACGGCGGGCTGCGTGATGTGCAGGCTCTCGCTCGCCCGCGTCAGGCTGCGCTCGGTATGGATAGCCTCCAGAACGGGAAGGAGGTTCAGGTCAAGACTGCGAAGGTTCATCTATGGTAAATCCTATACATCACCAGTGATGATGAGGGAGCTTCATAAAATAAAGTTGCCGAATAGTCGATACTGGGGCAGAGTAGGCCTCTGGGGAAGTGGAGTAACGCGCATGACCGCTGTGCTAAAGCCATCCCGCCGCCTTCAGCAGCATCGCCGCGCCAATCGCGGTGACGAGCCATTTCATCGCCCGCTTGAAGTCGACATTACTCATGCGCTGGAGCAGCTGGCCGCCGAGAGCCGTGCCGAGCATCGAGAGCGGGACCGCCAGGACAAAAAACCAGACGGGCGGAAAGGCCGCCTCGCCGGCAGCGGCAATTACCGGCAGGCTCCAGAACACAATCTTCACAAGATGGGCGAGCACCTGCGTTACCGCCTTGGTAGCCACGATCGCGCGCCGGTCCACCTCGGTGGTGACAAAAAAGATATCAAGCAGGGGGCCGGCAACGCCCCCCAGCGTATTCAGG
>CALGEF010000297.1 GCA_937881755.1 uncultured Acidobacteriota bacterium | reverse complement strand
GCGGCGAACATCATCGGCGTGATGGGCGGCTGGCTGGTCAGCGTCTACGGCCTCGGCTTCGACTCCACCGTCTACCTGCGTAACACGGTCGATTTCATCACCCGCGACGACATCCTCGTCGGCCTGATCAAGGCAGTATTGTTCGGCGGCATCATTGCGGTCATGGGATGCTACCAGGGCGATCGCAGCCAGGCGGGCGCTACCGGCGTCGGCCGCGCGGCAACGCTGTCGATGGTCGGGGCGGCGGTGCTGGTGCTGGCGTTCAACTATGTCCTGTCTACCCTGTTCGTGGAGATCGGGCTATGAGCGGGGCGCTGCTGAAACTGGAGGGCGTGGAGAAGGGGTTCGGCGCCAAGCAGGTGCTGCACGGCGTCGACCTGGAAGTGGCACGCGGGCAGAGCCTCGTGGTGATCGGGGGCTCGGGTTCGGGCAAGTCCGTGATGCTGAAGAACGCGCTCGGCCTGATGACGCCCGACAAGGGCAGGATCTTCTTCGGCGGCGAAGACGTGACGAACGCAACCGGCAAGGCGCGCGAGACAATGCGCGCGCGGATCGGCATGCTGTTCCAGTCCGGCGCGCTGTTCGACTCGCTGACCGTCTGGGAAAACGTGGCGTTCCGGCTGATCAATTCCGAAGGCACCCGGCGCAAGGACGCAAAGGAACGCGCCATCGAGACGCTCAAGAAGGTTCGCCTGGGCTCGGACGTGGCGGGACTTTATCCGGCAGAGATTTCCGGAGGCATGCAAAAGCGCGTCTCGCTCGCCCGCTCGATCATCTCGGAGCCGGACCTGATCTTCTTTGACGAGCCGACCACAGGCCTCGACCCGATCACGGCGGACGCGATCAATGACCTGATTGTCGAAATGGTGCGCGGCCTCGGCGCAGCGGCGGTATCAATCACCCATGACATGGCCAGCGCCCGCAAGATCGCCGACGAGATCGCCATGCTGTTCGAAGGCCGGATCATCTGGCGCGGCAAGGCGGCGGACGTGATGAACAGCGGCAACGCCTATGTGGACCAGTTCGTACACGGACGGGCCGATGGGCCTATACAGCCAGCGATTTAGGCTCCCTCGCGCATGTTTTCATTTTCCGCTCATCCCGGCGAAAGCCGGGACCCAGACCCGTAGGGTGGGTTAGCCGAAGGCATAACCCACCGTCTTTGCCTCGCCCCTGGACGTTGGGTTACGGCCTTCGGCCTAACCCACCCTACGATTCGCCGCCTCAATACCCCACGCGTCGGCGCCAACCCTTGCATATGTACGCAATCACGTACATATTGCCCCTATGCCTCACATCACCGACGCCATCTCCATCTCCGAAGCCCGCGCGAACCTGAAGCAGGTGATTGACAGCGTGATCGACGATCATGCCCCCGTCGCCATCACGCGCCGGGGCGCGGGTGCAGCCGTGCTTGTGAGCCTCGATGACTGGACGGCGCTGCAGGAGACGATTCACGTCTATTCCCAGCCTGGCCTCGCCGACTACCTGAAGGACATCGATGCCGGAAAGGTCAAAGGCGGCGTGACGGTGCCCGAAGGCGTGCTGACGAATTTCGACTCGCTCGAGGACCTTTTCCGCTGGATCGACCGTGAACACGCTCCTGACGCCAAAGGCACTTGAGCACCTCGCCTGGTGGATGACCAACGACCCGCGCACGGGCCGCAAAGTCCTGCGCCTGATCGAAGAATGCGCGCGCACACCTTTTGAGGGAACAGCCAAGCCTGAACCGCTCAAGGGTGATCTCGCCGGCTGGTGGTCCCGCCGCATCACGCAGGAGCATCGCCTCATCTACAAGGTGGATGGACGCGGCGACGACCAGACTCTGATCATCGCCGCCTGCCATGGGCATTACGACGACTGATCGGGCTGCGGCAAAAGCTGACGCCCGCCTTGTGCAACCAAATCCGCCCCCTCCCGAAATAAAATCCGCAGACGCCTCAAGCGCCTGAAAGAATTCTCCGGACAACTTGCGCCACACCCCTCCGGCTGGGGTTATACTCAACTGCAAACCCACGCGCGCACCCCTTACGTCGGATAGAGGCTAAAGGCCGAAATCCGACACCCCCGAGAGGGGGCGAGAAACAAACGACACGAAGTGATAAAAAATGAGAATCAATGAGAAAAAATCGACACGCGGAATGCAAAGCCTGCAACAGGATGAGGCCATCTGGCGACAGAAAGAGAGGACTTGCGCCTACACAAAAACCGGCTTCGGAAAAATAAAACCCATCCTCATCAAGCCGTTATGAAATCCGTCGCCCAACCTTGCGCAACACCTCCGCTCACGGATCTGTCGAAAATCCCTGGATTCAAGACCCTAAGCTCCCGCCGCCCTCCCCGCCACGCGTCCCGTCGCGAGGCACGCCGTCAGCAGGTAGCCGCCCGTAGGCGCGTCCCAGGCGATCATCTCTCCGGCGCAGTACACACCTGGCAGGGCTTTCAGCATAAGACCGTCGTCCAGCGCGTCCCAAGGGACGCCGCCGGCGGTGGAGATGGCGGTGTCCATCGGAGCGGTACCGGTGAGGGTCAGCGGCAGGGCCTTGAGGAGGCGGGCGAGGTCTCCTGCAGCGCGCGGCGGCGCGCCCTTCGTGACTTCGAACAGAAGCGCGGCCTTGGCGCCGTCGATGCGGGCGGCCTTGCGCAGGCGGTTGGAGAAGGAGTCCTTCGGGTGCTGCGCCGCGAGCCGTGCGGTGAGCAGGGCTTCGTCCGTCTCCGGAAGAAGGTCGATGGTGAGGATGGCCCGGCGCGTCTTTGCCAGGTCCCTGCGCAGCGCGGAGGCGAGCGGGTAGACCGCGCCGCTCTCGATGCCGGTTTTCGTGATCACGAAATCGCCCCGCACGGTTTGTCCGTGAGCAGCCAATGAAACGCCCTTCACGGGAGCGCCTTCCTGCGCCGCCATCCTGGCAGACCAGTCCGCGACGAACCCGCAATTCGATGGCGCGAAGGCCTCCGGCGCCACACCGCGTTTGGCGAGCAGGTCTGCCCAGGCGCCGTCCGAGCCGAGCCGTTTCCAGCTGGCGCCGCCAAGGGCAAGAATAACCGCGTCGGTCTCAACCGTAACACCCCCTGTCATAGTCTCGAACGTAAGCGCGCCGGTACTGTTCCATCCCGTCCAGCGATGGCGCGTGTGCAGCTCGGCGCCCGCCTCACCCAGCCGCGCGAGCCAGCGGCGCAGCAGCGGCGAGGCTTTCATCCCGATGGGAAACACCCGCCCCGACGAGCCGACATGCGCTTCGATGCCCAGCCCCGCCATCCACTTGACGATCTGCGATGGCCCGAACGCCTCCACCATCGCGGCGAGGCGGGCATCCGGTGCGTCATAGCGTTGCCGGAACTGCGCTTCGTCTTCAGAATGCGTGATGTTCAGCCCGCTCTTGCCGGCCATCAGGAACTTGCGCCCCGCGCTCGGCATCGCGTCGTAGATGTCCACGCGCGCCCCCTGCGCCAGCGCAGCTTCCGCCGCCATCAGGCCTGCCGGCCCCGCGCCGATGATCGCGATGTGTTTCATCTGCCCCCTGTAGCGGTGCAGGCCAGGACTTGCCAGCTACCCTTGCAAGTCCGGGGCGAACCCGCATAACCCTCCCCATGGTCAAAGCCTCTGCCTCCGCCTTCGTCTGCCAGGCCTGCGGCGCCGTGCACGCCAAATGGGCGGGCCGCTGCGAAGCGTGCGGGGAGTGGAACACGCTGGTCGAGGAGGCAAGCAGCGCTCCGCCCGGCGCCCTGAAAGCCGGGAAGACACCTGCCAGGCGCGGGCCGAAGACCGAGTTCATTGCGCTCAATTCGGATGTCGAAACCCCGCCACGCGTGCTGATCGGCGTGGAAGAACTCGACCGCGTGTTCGGCGGCGGTATCGTGCCGTCCTCCGCCACGCTGATCGGGGGCGATCCCGGCATCGGCAAATCCACGCTGCTCCTGCAGGCCGCCGCCCGGCTTGCCCGCAACGGGGTGAAGACCGTCTACGTTTCCGGTGAGGAAGCCGCAGCGCAGATCCAGGAGCGCGCCCGGCGCCTGAAAGTTGCCAGCTCGCCGGTCCAGCTCGCGACCGAGACGGACCTGCGCAAGATCCTCTCGGCGCTTAAGGAGGCGGATCCTGGCTTCGTGGTGATCGACTCGATCCAGACAGTCTGGTCCGACGCGCTGGAAGCGGCCCCCGGCTCGGTCGCTCAGGTGCGTGCCTGCGCGCAGGAGCTGGTGCGCTGGGCGAAGAAATCCGGCGCGGCGCTGGTCCTCGTCGGGCACGTCACCAAGGAAGGCACCATCGCGGGCCCCCGCGTGGTCGAGCACATGGTCGATGCCGTGTTCTATTTCGAGGGCGAGCGCGGCCACCAGTTCCGCATCCTGCGGGCGGTGAAGAACCGGTTCGGGCCGACCGACGAGATCGGCATCTTCGAAATGCACGCCCTGGGGCTGACGCCGGCAAAGGAACCCTCAGCCCTGTTCCTCTCGGCCGATGCCGAGCCGGGCGGCGGAACCGCCGTGTTTGCAGCGATGGAAGGCTCCCGCCCCGTGCTGGCGGAGGTTCAGGCTCTTGTCGCCAAGAGCCCGTTCGGCACGCCAAGGCGCTCCGTGATCGGATTTGACTCCGGGCGCCTTGCGATGATCATGGCCGTACTCGAGGCCCGCTGCGGGCTGAACTTTGCGGGCATGGATGTCTATCTCTCCGTGGCCGGCGGTTACCGGATCAGCGAACCGGCGGGAGACCTCGCTGCCGCAGCGGCGCTACTGTCTTCACTATCGGGCAATCCGGTGCCGGCGCGCAGTGTTTTCTTTGGAGAAATTGCCCTCTCCGGAGCGGTTCGGGCGGCTCCGAGAATGGATCAGCGGCTGAAGGAAGCGGCGCGGCTGGGATTCCAGCGCGCATATGGTCCCGACAGCAGCCCTTCGGCAGACGGCGGCTCGACGGTTACCCCAATTGCGCGGCTTATCGCGCTTGTGGATCTCCTCGCTCCGGA
>CALGEF010000296.1 GCA_937881755.1 uncultured Acidobacteriota bacterium | reverse complement strand
GCCGCCATGACACCGGAAACCACAAAGCACCGCTTCACGGCGGAAGAATTGCAGCAGGCGGATGACGGGTCGGAAGGCTTCTGTCTTGCCTGCCGTGCCCCCCGCGGCGGCTGCGAGCCGGACGCTCAGGCCTATGAATGCGAGGAATGCGGCGAGTATGCCGTCTATGGCCCGCACCCGTCGCTGACGCTCGACATCGAGCAGGGCTTTGTCACCGGCCTGTGGGTCGCCGGGCGAAGGCCGGACCTGATCATCCGGGACTTCGATCTCGGCGCCAGCGCGCCGGACGCCTCGCTCGACGTCTTCGGCGCGCCCTTCGTTTCGATCAACTGGCACCTGCCGCCCTGGCGGCTCGGCCTCGCGCTCGCCCCAGCGCACCTGTTTCCATTCTGAGGATCACCCCATGTCACAACGCGGCGCCAGCATTCGGGGCCCTCCCGGAGCCTGCCAGCCGGTTATGAACCCCGCCCCCTGCAATGTGCAGCAGGCGCGCAGGGTCCAAGTAGGGTCCAGGCAGGAGCCCGTTCGCCTCCCGGCGCCCGGTTGCGAAAACCGGGCAGAGGTATTTTTGTGAGAACCAGATCATGATACTTTCGTTTCCATCATGACAAGCATACCGATCCGGATACGTAACCCCGACGTTGTGCGCGATATCCGCGCGCTGGCGGACCGGCTTGGCCTGCCGATGACAGAAGTCGTTGCCGACGCCGTCCGCCGCCGCCTGCAGGAAGAACCCGGCAAGGCAAGCGATGCTCAGGCCGCGGCGCAGCAGCGCGTTGCGGGCGTGCTCGCCCGGATCGACGCGCTGGCCGTGACGGGGCCCGTAATCACAGACGATGATCTCTACGGGCCAGACGGGCTGCCCAGGTGATGGTCGTGGATGCCTCGGACATGCTGGCCATCTGTTTCGGTGAACCAGAACGCGCCGCATTCCCCGACATCCTGACGGCAACGGACCAGCCTGTTATGGCGCCTGTAAATGCCTGGGAAGTGCTTGCCCGCGCCCGGAGCGCGCACGGAGCCTGATGCGGGAGCAGCGTCTTCGCCGCTGCCTCAGGTAAGGTGGCACGGCTAGCCGGATAGGTGATCCTTCGGCATTCGATTTCTGTCTCATGGTCGTTGACGGGGAACACTCGGTGAGGATCTGGGTCTGGCCCAGGAGGCGGTGAGGCTGGCCTCGTCGAGCAAAAAGGAGATCGTCGCCTTCTGCGACAAGCTCTTCGCCGAGCCTTTCGCCACGCTCACCGACGCGCAGCGCGCCGCGGTGGCCGCCTGGTGCCCGCCGATGATGCAGACCGCCGGTGTCGCCTGTGATGAGGCGGAGCCACTGCGGAAACCCCGGAGCCTGACAGCGAAGTCGCGCAAGCGGCCTGACGCATCAAGTGACCCGCGCGGAGCATTCCGAGCGTGCGGGGCGAGCCTTTCAAACCGAACAGAAAGACATCCCCATGGCTATTCTCAAGTTCTCTGCCTCCGCAGTTGCGGCGCAGATCGCCCTTGCGCGCGCCTGCAAAACCTTCCTGCCCAGCTGGAACGGGCCCGTGGACAGGCCCGCCCTGATCCTCTTCGTCGGCAATGGTGTGCATCTGCGCTCGAACGGCATCGATGGCACGACCACCCGTATCGTCACCACTGAACAGGCCGATCCCTCCTTCGCCTTCGCCGACGGCATGAACCCGTTTCGGGACACCGACTGGATGGCGCAGCGCCGCATGGCATTTCGCGATCTGACCGGCCAGTTCTGCATCGACATCCTGGATGACGTGCAGGTGCTCATCGACCGGGGGCGGGGTGCCATCCGGCTCGCCACCGATGGCAGTACTTGCCAGATCGTCACCGCGACGCACTACAGGCGGGGCCGGCAAAAACGCCGCTGCTACCTGATCGAGGAAACCGGTGGGCTCGTACGGCTCTCAAGGGCCTCGCTTGCGGGCTCGGAGCTGCTCAGCTCCGCGAAAGGTGCGGGCAGTCCTGTGCTGGCGGAGTATCTCGCGGGGCGAGATTAGGTCCTGCTCTCGACGGTTCATCTACCTACCCGGCGAAAGCAGATCCTGCGGCTTGTCTTGACAAGGCAATGCAAATGCATTACCTGTCGCACGCAGCAAAGCCCCCCGTTGTTTCAGGAGACTGCCATAACAGCCCTCGCACAAGATGTCTCGAAGCTCACGGATCGGTATCAGACAACCGTGCCGGCCAGTGTTCGCAAGCAGCTCAAGCTGGGCAAGGGCGACCAGATTCGCTACTGCACCGAGCCGAGTGGCAGGGTCTATATCGAGCCTGTGCGCAGCGAAGAGGAAGATCCAGTGGTCGGAGCCTTTCTTGATTTTGTCGAGGCCGATATCAAGGCGCATCCGGACCGCATTCGGGCGTTCGATGGGGCTTTGCATGACCGTCTTGCAGCACTGGTCGGAGACGTTGAAGTCGATCTCGATGCGCCGCTATCGCTCGAGGATGAATGAGCGGCAATAGCGTACCCGCCCAAGCGCCCCTTGTCGTAAGCGGATGGTCGATTTATGCGCATCCGCTCTTTCTGGACCAGCTCGAAGGGATGATCGAGGAGGTCGAGGCGCGTAAGGCACGCGATCCAAAGACCTGGCGCAAGAAGAATTCCACGAAACGGCTGGCCGCCATCTTCAAGCTGGTCACCGAGGCCATACCGGCAGATCCGGGTGCCGCCGCCTTCCGGCAAGGCGGCACACTCGGCGATCACCGCAAGCACTGGTTCCGGGCGAAATTCTTCCAGCAGTATCGGCTGTTCTATCGGTTCAACAGCGATGCGAAGGTCATCGTGGTGGCCTGGGTGAACGACGACAAGACCCTGCGCGCCTACGGCAGCAAGACGGATGCCTATGCGACG
>CALGEF010000295.1 GCA_937881755.1 uncultured Acidobacteriota bacterium | reverse complement strand
GACCTGCGCACCCTCGCGGATGTCGGGCGCCTCAGGCCCGGGATGGTTGCCGGGCGCCGCATGGTCATCATCGGGGCAGGCTATATCGGTCTGGAAGCCGCCGCTGTGGCCCGCCAGCTGGGCCTTGAGGTGACCGTCATCGAAATGGCGCCCCGCGTCCTTGCCCGGGTCACCAGCCCCGTGCTCAGCGAATTCTACGCCGCCGAACACCGCCGCCAGGGTGTGACGATCCTCACCGGCGTCCAGCTGTCCCATCTCGAGGGTAACGACGGCGAAGTCAGCGCCGCCGTGCTGGCTGATGGCACGCGCCTTCCGGCGGACCTGGTCCTCTCCGGCATCGGCATCCTGCCCAACGAACACCTCGCGAAAGACGCCGGGATCGCCTGCTCCGACGGCATCCTCGTGGACCGTGACGCCCGCACCTCTGATCCGCACGTCTTCGCAGCCGGTGATTGCGCCAGCCGCCCCCTTGTCCACTTTGGCCGGTCAGGCCGCCTTGAGAGTGTTCACAACGCCATCGAACAGGGAAAGCTCGTTGCAGCGGCCATCCTCGGCCTGCCCCGACCGGTGGAAGACTGCCCCTGGTTCTGGTCAGACCAGTATGACCTCAAGCTGCAGATCGCCGGTCTCAGCCAGGGCTACGACACGCATGTGATCCGGGGCGATCCGGCCTCACGCAGGTTCGCGGTGTTCTACCTGAAGAACGCAACCTTGATTGCAGTCGACGCCGTCAACAGCCCGGCAGAATTCCTGGCCTCGAAAAAGCTCATCATGTCCGGGACGAAGCTTGCGCCCGGCGCCCTTATCGATACATCAACCCCTATGAAGGATATAGCGGCCCGAGCGGCCGCCTGAAGGAGACGGAAACAACACATGGCAAAGATCACTTTTATCTCTCATGACGGCACCGAGCGCACCCTCGAAGCCAGGAACGGCATGTCGGTCATGGAAGTCGCGGTCAACAATTCGGTACCCGGCATCGACGCGGACTGCGGCGGCGCGTGTGCCTGCGCGACCTGCCATGTCTATGTCGACCCGGCCTTCCTGGCCCTGGCCGGCGAGCAGCAGGAAATGGAAAAGTCGATGCTTGACTTTGCCGAGAGCGTGAAGCCGAACTCGCGCCTTTCCTGCCAGATCAAGGTGACAGACGCCCTCGACGGCCTGCGCGTCACGACGCCGGAAAGCCAGCACTGATCCTTTGCCGCCAGGGCTTCAGACAGCAGACGCCCCGGGCGCACCGCCGGGGCGTTTTCATGTGACCCTGGGTGACCACCCGGGTTCCTTTTCGCCGCGATCCAGGACTTTCACTTCCCTCCCAGGAGCTGCGCCATGAACTTCACCCGATTGCTCGCCTCTGTCACGCCTGCGGATGCCCCGGCGCGCGCGACAGAAATCCCGGAGAACTGGATGCAGGGCCGCACCGCCTATGGCGGGCTCACGGCTGCGCTCTGTCTTGAGGCGGCCATCCCGCTCAGCGGCGGGCTGCCCGTGCGAGCCGTCCAGATTGCGTTTGTCGGGCCGGTGAACGGCACGGCCGTATGCAGGCCGCAAGTGCTTCGCCAGGGCAAGAACACGGTTTTTACGTCGGTCCGCATGACCGGCGAGGACGGCGTGCTGGCCGAGGCGATCATCACCTTCGGCGCGGCGCGCACGTCTGCGCTCGACTTCGCACACCTTCCGCCCCCGGAGGTTGCCCCGCCCGTGAGCGCGCCCGACTATTTCCGCAAGCCGGGCCAGGGCCCGGCCTTCACGCAGAACTTCGACATCCTCCTGGCGGGCGGCAGCCCGCCGATGAGCGGCGCGCCGGAGGCCGACATCTCGATCTGGATGCGGCATAAGGATCCGGAAACGCGCAGCGACGCCGTCGCCCTGCTGGCGCTGGCCGACGCGCCGCCGCCAGCGGCCATGTCGATGTTCACCGCGCCCGGCCGCATCAGCTCGATGACCTGGATGGCCGAGTTCCTCACCGAAACCATCGAGACAGAGGCGCGCTGGTTCCTCGCCCGCCACACGGCCCAGACAGCGCGCAACGGCTATTCAAGCCAGGCGATGTCGATGTGGAATACAGCCGGCGAGCCGGTCATGATCGGCCGGCAGACAATCGCCGTGTTCGCCTGAAACCGGGCCTGAAACCGGGCCTGTGCAAAAATACCTGGTAAGTGGCGGGCCGCCCGCTGCAGCGGCCTGAACCCGGTCAGTTCGCAAGCGCAGCGCGGATGCCTTCAAGATAAGCGACCTGTTCCTGCAGCGCGAAATGCTTTGTATCGCCGGCGTCCAGCGCAAGCAGCTTGAGACGGACCGCTTCGATTTCTGCGTCGACGTCTTCTGCTTTTGCATCTGTCAGGTTACGCGCATCCTCGGCAAGGATGGTCAGGCCAGCCGGCGTCACGTCGGCAAAACCGCCGCGCACGTAAATGCGCATTTTCACGGTGTCGCCTTCGAGCACGCGGACAATGCCGTTCTTCAGCGTCGTCATGAACGGCGCATGGTGCGCCAGCACGCCGAACTCACCTTCCGTCCCCGGAGCGATCACGTGATCGACCTTACCCGAGAAAAGCTCCCGGGCGGGCGAGACGAGCGAGAAGTGCAGCTTGTCGGCCATTGTTCCGTTTCCTTCAGGCCGTGCGCTTAGGACGCGTCCGCCATCATCTTGGCAGCCTTGGCTTTTGCTTCGTCGATATTGCCGACCATGTAGAAAGCCGGCTCCGGCAGGTGGTCGAATTCGCCGCTGATCAGGCCCTTGAAGCCCTTGATCGTGTCGTCGAGTTTCACCTGGACGCCGGGCGAACCGGTGAAGACCTGGGCCACGTCGAACGGCTGGGACAGGAAGCGCTCGACCTTGCGGGCACGGGCCACGGTGATCTTGTCCTCTTCCGACAGCTCGTCCATGCCGAGGATGGCGATAATGTCCTGGAGTTCCTTGTATTTCTGGAGGATCGACTGAACGCCGCGGGCGACGTTGTAGTGATCTTCACCGACAACCATCGGGTCAAGGATGCGCGACGTGGAGTCGAGCGGGTCCACAGCCGGGTAGATGCCCTTTTCGGCGATCGAGCGCGAAAGCACCGTGGTCGCGTCCAGGTGGGCAAACGAGGTGGCCGGCGCAGGGTCGGTCAGGTCGTCAGCCGGAACGTACACGGCCTGAACCGAGGTGATCGAACCCTTGTTGGTCGAGGTGATGCGTTCCTGCAGGGCGCCCATGTCGGTAGCCAGCGTCGGCTGGTAACCCACGGCCGAAGGTATACGGCCGAGAAGTGCGGAGACTTCCGAGCCGGCCTGGGTGAAGCGGAAGATGTTGTCGACGAAGAACAATACGTCCTTGCCTTCGACATCGCGGAAATATTCGGCCTGGGCGAGGCCGGTCAGGGCGACGCGGGCGCGGGCGCCCGGCGGCTCGTTCATCTGGCCGTACACGAGCGACATGCGGCTTTCGCCTTCGAGGTTGATAACCTTCGATTCGATCATCTCGTGGTAAAGGTCATTACCCTCGCGCGTGCGCTCGCCGACGCCGGCGAATACCGAATAGCCGCCGAACAGTTTCGCGATGTTGTTCACGAGTTCCATGATCAGAACCGTCTTGCCCACACCGGCGCCGCCGAACAGGCCGATCTTGCCGCCTTTGGCATAAGGGCAGAGCAGGTCGATAACCTTGATGCCGGTCACGAGCACTTCCGATTCCGTGGCCTGGTCCACGAAGTCCGGCGCCGGGGCGTGG
>CALGEF010000294.1 GCA_937881755.1 uncultured Acidobacteriota bacterium | reverse complement strand
AGCGGCCCTTGTAAACATCCGGAGCGTCCGTGGTCGGAGCAAGCAGCTCCTCCAGGCTCGCCTCGATGGCGGCGGGCTCGTCAGCATAGCCGCGCTCCTGCTTTTCTATGGCGAGGGCCTTGATCGCGAACTCGCCGAAAGCGGCGGGATCGGCAATGAAGGTGGAGAGCGGCAGGCTTTCGGTCTCGCCCTTACGGTAGATGCCGCCGCCGAGGAAATAGTTCGGGTGGGCGCCGCCGGTATAGGTGGCGACCGTGTCGCTGACCGAGATCACGTCGTCAAAGACGCCGGTGGCCTTGTGGGCGATTTCGAGCGTGTAGCCCATGAACCAGGATTTCTCGCCGGAGGCGGCGGCGTCCTCGTCCGCCATCTTGCGGCCTTCGTCGGCGGAGACGGCAAGCTCGTCGAGGGAGGTCTTGCCATACGACCAGAGGCGCCAGGCGAGCGCAGGATCGAACGCGAGAATGGCGGGGTCGATGTCGAGCTGAACCGCGTAGTTCTCGGTTTCGAGGCTGTAGGCGGTCTGGAAGCCTTCGGGCGCGGCGGGGGGCGCGGCGGGGGGCGCGGCTTCGGCGCTCGCGGTTTCGGCCACCGCGTCTACTGCGGCGGGTTCGGCCGCCTCCGGCGTGCAGGCGGCGAGCATCAGCGCGGCGAGGGAGACCGTGGAGAGAGGGCGGATCATGGTGCGGGGACTTTCTAGAGGCTGAGGAGTTCGGCGTCGCCGCCCTGCGCGGTGATGTTGACACTTACCACCCGTTCGGTGGCGAAACGATGGAGATAGTGCGGGCCGCCGGCTTTCGGGCCGGTGCCGGAGAGGCCTTCGCCCCCAAAGGGTTGCACACCGACAACGGCGCCGGTCATCGAACGGTTCACATAGGTGTTTCCGGCGGGCATCGCGGCTTTGACGGCGGCGTGGAAGCTTTCGAGGCGCGAGTGGATGCCGAGCGTCAGGCCGTAGCCCTTGGTATGCAGGGCGGCGCAGGTCGCGGCGATATTGTCCGGATCGTAGCGCAGGATATGGAGGACAGGCCCGAAGGTTTCCTCCGTGATCTGGTCAAGCGAGGAAAGCTCGACGAGGGCCGGGCCGAAGCCTGTGCCCTTCTGCGCGAGGAGGCCGGGATCGATCTGGTGGAGAAGTTTCGCCTCCCCTTTCATGCGGGCGAGGTGCTTTTCCAGAACGCCGCGCGCTTCGGCATCAATGACCGGGCCGGTATCGGTGTCCGGCAAGGCGGGGTCACCCATCTTCAGTTCGTTCATCGCGCCGATGAGGCCTTCGATCAGGCTGTCGGCGGTGGCGTTCGGCAGGAAGGCAAGGCGCAGGGCGGAGCAGCGCTGGCCGGCGGAGCCGAAGGCAGAGGTGATCATGTCGTCGATCACCTGTTCGCGCAGGGCGGTGGTATCGACGAAGAGACCGTTGAGGCCGCCGGTTTCGGCGATCAGCGGGATGATCGGGCCTTCCCGGCCCGCGAGCGTGCGGTTGATCAGGCGGGCGGTGAAGGTGGCGCCGGTGAAGCAGACGCCGGCGATGCGCAGGTCTGCGGTGAGTTTTGCACCCACGGTTTCGCCGCGCCCGGGGAGCAGGTGGAGCGCGTCCACGGGCAGGCCCGCATTGT
>CALGEF010000293.1 GCA_937881755.1 uncultured Acidobacteriota bacterium | reverse complement strand
GTCGACCTTGACGCCGCGCCGTTCGGCTTCCGCCAGGAACTGGAAAGCATGCATACCGCTGGGCACGCACTTCGGTTTACATTTCCAATAGAGCAGCTGCTCGCGCAGGATATCGCGATTGACAGGATTGTCGTCGACAACGAGCACCTGTGTGCCTTGAATTGACTCGGTCTGAAGGCTGCGGGTTACGGGCTGCAACTCGGCCGGGACAGGCAACGTGAGCTCAATTGTGAAGAGTGAGCCCTCACCAAGCGTACTTTCCACGCTGATCCGGCCGCCCATGAGTTCTACCAGACGACTCGTGATCGCAAGGCCAAGACCGGTACCGTCGTGCTGGCGGCTGGCTGAGCCGTCAACCTGGCTGAACTTATCAAATATCGCTGTGAGGTGATCGGCGGGGATGCCAATACCTGTGTCTTTGATCTTGATAGCAAGACGTGCATGACCGCCTTCGGACACACCTGACACGTCAAGCAGAACATGTCCCTTTGACGTAAATTTCACGGCATTGCCAACAAGGTTGACCAATACCTGCCGTATTCGGCCGGCGTCGCCAACATAAAAATCCGGCAGATCCGTCTGAACCCGGACGAGTAAGTCTATGCCCTGAGTCGATGCCACACCGCTTAGAAGGCTGCCAACACTTTCAATGCTTTCGCGAAGATCGAACGGTGCTTCGACCAGTTTCATCCCACCTGCCTCGATCTTTGAAAAGTCGAGAATGTCGTTGATGATTTTCAGCAGCGCATTTCCGGAAGAGACAATTGTATCGACGAATGACATTTCCCGTGATGCGAGACTTGAACTCTGAAGCAGTTGTGCCATGCCGATCACACCATTCAGAGGTGTGCGGATCTCGTGGCTCATGTTCGCAAGAAACTCCGCCTTTGCGCGCTCGGCGGCTTCCGCTTTTCTCTGCCCGAGCACCTGCTGGCTGATATCCACGAAAAGTGAAATATGGCCGCCCGCGGGAATCGGGTTGGTGCGAACCAGGATCCAGACTTCACCTTCGAGCCCGAAAATGGCTTCCCGGCAATCCAGGAAGGCATCCACCGAACTCAGCCAGAGGAAATCGTCATTCACACTTTTCAGATCGAGGGCGCGCAGCCTTCCTACCAGATCTGAAACGTGCCCAACGTCGCCGAAATCACCAATCCATTTTGTGAAAAACTCACCTGCAGATTCATTTACCCGCGAGACTTTTCCGTCCCCGGACCAGATGATGGCGCCGTCCTGTGTTGCATTCAGCGCGGAATAGAGCAGTTGCGCCGCTTCCTCAGCGGCATCTCTTGTGGCCCGAAGCTCGCCTATCATCCGCTCGTGTGCGGCGGCTACCTGATTAAAGCTATGCGCCAGTTCGGCGTTACCGTCAGAAACTGCCAGGTGACTGGAGGGCCGGTTAGTTGCGGGATCATCGAACTGACTCAGCACACGTTCGAGAGCCTCCTCTTTCATCGAGTCTTGTTGAGCCGCATAGTCGAGGCCCAAACGCTCCTGACGAACTCCGACTCGAACGCCAATCGTCTTCTTCAGCGCAAGGAACGTCAGAAGGCCAGGAACGAACGAGATCACGAACGCCGCTGCAACCCCTGTTGCCTGAACCGCTACCTGCGAAAGCACAGAGCCAGCCGGCAACTCGCTCGTCGCAAAGAAAGGAAAGCACAGGCTTCCGACCGCTCCGCTAACTCCGTGCACAGCAATGCCGGAAACCGGATCATCAAGCCTGGCATAGACAAGTAGCAGATGGCCGGCGCCAACAGCTGCCAAGCCGCCAAGGATGCCGAGCCAGAGCGCACCGTCATAGCCAACGAGGTGAGCCGCTGACGTGATTGAGACGAGGCCGCCCAACAAGCCAGTGCAAGCATCGAACGCGACGGCCTGGCCGCGCCGCATCGCGAGACCGAGGATTTGACCAGCCATCGCCCCGGAAGCAGCCGCGAGAATCGTGTTCTGACCAACCCTGGCAAAGGTCTCAGGGTACGCCGCAAACCCACCCGTATTGAATGGTATCCAGCAGACCAGTAGCAAGAGCGTGCCCGCCATTGTAAGCACCGGCGCACTGCCTGAAATGGGGCTGACATTGCCGGCGTCGTCAAACCTGCCGATCCTTGGACCAATCACGAGAAGCGCAGCCAGCCCGAACCATGCTCCGATCGAGTGAACAGTGATCCCTCCGGCCATGTCCACAAAGCCAATATCCGACAGGAGGGCTGGATTGTCCGGGATCAGGAGGTTTCCCCAAACCATGTGACCGAATACAGGATAGACCAGGCCGGAAACAACAATCACCCCAACGATATACGCTCCGGACTTGACACGCTCGGATAGGATCCCAGACGCGATTGTTGCTGCGACGCTGCAGAATGCCAGCTGGAACAAGAGGTGCGCTTCGATCGGAACATCATTTACTTTGTCCGGAAGCCCGCCGAATCCGAAGATGCCGTTAGCGCCAGCCCCGAACATGACAGAGAAGCCGAAGGCCGCAAATATGACCGCGCTAAGTACAAAATCAGCAATGTTCTTGTGAGCGACATTCGCCGCATTCTTGGCACGGACGCTTCCCGATTCGAGCAACAGGAACCCAGCCTGCATCAGCAGGACAATGCACGCGGCACAAACGAGCCAGACGGTGCCATCCATGCAGCTTCCCCATAGAAATCACACATAAACTGTCATAGTTCGCCCTAAAGGATTGTTAACTATCGAGCGGCACGGGGCCGGGAGGCGGTGCATTCACGTGAACTTGACTCTGGCCCGTCAAATCGCACGGGCACATAGGGTCAGGTTAGCTGTGATTGTCATTTTCGATGGCAGGCAGGATCGCCTCAGCCCAGCACTCGGCTGCTATAGAAAGAAACGGAACGAAACAGAGACCGAAAGAGACGGAAAAAAGCTTACGCAGCCCTGCGCGCGCGGGCCGCATCGATGCGGCTCTTGATATCGGCCAGGTCCTGCAGCGCCTCCTCGAGACGCGTCTTGCGGTCCGGCGCAGCAAAAGCGCGGGCAACGCTGGCCTGCAGTTCGCGCGCCGGGCTCGGCACCGCTTCAAGGATGGCCGCGGACAAGGTTGCGGTACCGGCGAGAACCGCCCCGATCCCCTGCTCCGCAAGGATCGTCCTGGCGCCCTTCAGCGTCATGCCGCGCTCATGCACCAGAATCCGGACGGCCCGCAGGGCGTCCATGTCCTGCGGGCGGAACATCCGGCGGCCATCTTCGCGCTTGATCGGGCGGATGTCTTTCGGGAAACGGGTTTCCCAGTAGCGCAGCACGTGCGTTTCCAGGCCCAGCTCGCTGGCCGCTTCACCAATCGACCGGAAGGCAGAGGACGACTTTTCGATCCGGGATCTGAGTGCGGTCATTCGGTCATCCTGCTGGACTTCAGTCGCGGCCGACGAGCGACTTGAGCATCGGCGAGGGACGGAAGGTGACGACACGGCGGGCCGCGATGGGGGCCTCTTCGCCGGTCTTGGGGTTGCGCCCTTCGCGGGCAGATTTGGAGCGCACGACGAAGTTGCCGAAGCGGGCGAGCTTCACGTCTTCCTCATGCTCGAGGGCGGCGCCGATGAGTTCGAGGGTGCGGTCCAGCAGGTCAGCGGATTCCTGACGGGTCACGCCGACTTCGCGGACGATGGCATCGGTGACTTCGGCCCGGGTAACGGTCTCGTTGCTCATATGCCCACTCGCCTTTCATGAAAGCCTAAGCCCGGTATCTTAACGAATTCCTAGCGTACGCGTTAGTGAAATCTGGAACAGGCCGTCTGGTCAGAGACGGAAGAGGGTGGCGCCCCAGGAGAAGCCGCCGCCCATCGCTTCCGAAAGGATCAGGTCGCCGGGCTTCGCACGGCCGGTGCGGACGGCATGGTCGAGCGCCAGCGGAATGGACGCAGCGGAAGTGTTGGCATGCTGGTCGACGGTGATGACGACCTTCTCCTCCGGGATGTGCAGCTTCTTCGCCACACCGTCCAGGATGCGCTTGTTGGCCTGGTGGGGAACAAACCAGTCGATGTCCGCGGACGTCAGCCCGGTCTGCGCCAGCACCGTTTCGATGGCCGAGGAGATGTTGGCAACGGCATGTTTGAAGACGCGGTTCCCCTCCATCCGGACATGGCCGATCGTGCCGGTAGAGCTGACACCGCCATCGACATAGAGAAGATCAGCCTTCGAGCCGTCGGTGCGGATATGATGCGTGATAATGCCTTCGTCGCCGGCGAACTCGCCCTCGCGCACTTCGATCACCACCGCGCCGCCGCCATCGCCGAACAATACGCAGGTGCCCCGGTCCGACCAGTCGATGATGCGCGTGAAGGTTTCGGCGCCGATCACCAGCGCCCGCTGGAACAGGCCCTGCCTGAGCATGGAATCAGCAGTGGCGAGCGCGAAGAGGAAACCCGAACAGACCGCCTGAACATCGAACGCAGCGCCGCCCGTCATGCCGAGCTTGGCCTGCACGGCGGTCGCAGTGGCCGGGAAAGTGCGATCCGGAGTCGTTGTAGCCAGCACGATGAGATCAATCTGCGAGGCGTCGATGCCGGCAGCTGCCAGCGCCCGGCGCGCGGCGGCGGCGGCGATGTCGGACGTGACTTCTCCATCAGCGGCGACGTGGCGCTGGCGGATGCCGGTGCGTTCCCGGATCCACTCGTCG
>CALGEF010000292.1 GCA_937881755.1 uncultured Acidobacteriota bacterium | reverse complement strand
CTGGCCGCGTCCGTCAACTACCCGCTGCGCGGTGCAGTCACCTTCAAGTCCACCGCGGGTACCAACATGCCTATCCGTCATCGAAATTCGGGATGTGCAATGAATCGCAGAACCGCCGCGCGGCCGGAAGCCCGCGCAAACTCCATCGTTAACCAAAGTGAGGTGAGACCATGAACCGTCGCAAATCGAATTCCGGATTGTTTGTCGCGCTGGCCGCAGGCTTGATCGGCTTCTCCGCGCCAATGGCGGTGCATGCCGCCGAGATCACCCTGACCTACGCCTTCTTCGCCCCGGCCAGGACTTTCCCGGCGCGGCAGATGACGCACTGGGCGGAGCAGCTCGCCAAGCGCACCAACGGCAAGGTCGATGTGAAGACCTTTCCCGGTGGCACGTTGCTCGGCGCCAAGGAGATGTATGACGGCGTCGCAAAGGGTGTGGCCAACATCGGGTTGGGTTCACCCTCCTACGATCCGGGCCGCTTCCCGCTGACCTCGGGCGTGGCGCTGCCGGTCGGCTTCACCAACGCCACCCAGGCCAGCCGCACGCTGTGGGCGCTGACCAAGGAGTTCAAGCCCAAGGAATACGACGGCTTCAAGGTGATCGCGATGTTCACCACCGAACCCGGCTTCATCCAGACCAAGACCGCGGTGAGGAATGCCGCCGACCTCGCCGGCATGAAGCTGCGCGCCGCCGGCACCGGCGTGCCGGTGCTCAAGGCCCTGGGCGCCGCGCCGATCGGCATGCCGATGCCGGAAGTACCCCAGGCGGTGCAGACCGGCGTCATCAACGGCACCATGACCTCGCGCGAAGTGCTGCAGGACTTCAAGCTCGCCGAGTCGCTCAAGTTCGTCACCGACTACCCGACCGTAGTGGTGGCCTTCGCCGCGGTGATGGACCAGAAGAAGTGGGACAAACTGCCGGCCGACGTGAAGAAGGTGATCGAGGAACTCGCCGAGGAAATGCCCGGCTGGACCGGCAACTACCACGACAACGAGAACGTCGGCGCGGCGATGGCCTGGGCCGCCAAGGAGCACAAGCTGCAGGTGGTGTCGCTGGCCGCGGACGAGCGCGCGCGCTGGGACGGCAAGCTGAAACCGATGGAAGCGGAGTGGGTCACCGAGATGTCCGCCAAGGGCCTGCCCGCCGCCGCGTACCTGAAGCGCATGCATGAATTGCGCGACCAGTTCGCGAAGCGCTGATGAGTTCCGCGACCGCGACAGGGGGTGGTGCCAACGGAGGAGCGGGCGGCATCATCCGCCTGCTTGACCGGGCCAGTTACTTCCTCAACGAGGGGCTGTCCTGGGCGGCGGCTTTCACCCTGGCAGCGATGATGCTGTTCTCGGTCGCCGACATGGTGATGCGCGGCTTCGGCCATACCGTCGCCGGCTCCTACGAGGTGATCGGCTGGCTTTCGGCGGCGGCGATGGCACTGGCGCTGGGCACCGTGCAGCGCCACAAGGGCCATGTCGCGATCGAGCTCGTGGTGGTCAAGCTGGGCCGCCGCAACCGTGGCGCCGTCGAGGCACTGATGGCGCTAACCTCGCTGGCGGTATTTGCCGTGGTCGCCTTCTACGTAATGCGCTACGGCCGCGTGCTGCACGAGACCGGCTCACTTTCGGAAACCCTGCGGGTAATCGTGTACCCCTGGGTCTACGTCGTCGGCCTGGGCTGCGCCGGCCTGACGCTGGCCCTGCTGGTCGATTTCCTGCGTTCGGTCGCCGCCCTGCTGGCGTCGCTGCTCCAACGCTAGGGGGAAGGGAACATGGATCCCCTGATCGTCGCCGTGATCGGCCTGGTGCTGATGTCGGCGCTGATGCTCCTCGGCATGCCCATCGCATTCGCCATGCTCGCCGCCGGCTTGCTCGGCAACACCTACCTGCTCTCGGTGCCGGCAGCCACACACCTCGCGGCGACCAACGTCTGGGAGCAGTTTTCCTCCTACGGACTTTCCGTGATTCCGTTGTTCGTCCTGATGGGCCAGTTCGCCTATCGCGCTGGCACCACCGAGCGGCTTTACGACGCCGCCTACAAATGGGTCGGGCGCATGCCCGGCGGCTTGGCCTGTACCACGGTCGCCGCCAGCGCCGGCTTTTCGGCGATCTGCGGCTCCAACTCGGCGACCACCGCGACCATGGGCACTATCGCCATGCCGGAGATGCGCCGCTACGGCTACGACCCGGCGCTCAGTTCCGGCGCCATCGCCGTCGGCGGCACGCTCGGCGTGGTGATTCCGCCCAGCGTGGTGCTGATCGTGATCGCCGTGCAGACGGAGCAATCGCTGCTGCGACTGTTCCTCGCTGCAGTGATTCCAGGCCTGATCCTGACCGCGCTGTTCCTGCTCACCATCGTCTTCATGTGCATGCACAATCCGAAGCTGGGGCCGCTGGGGCCGACGACCACGATCCGCGAAAAGCTGGTCGCCCTGTCCGGCGTCATCGAGGTGCTGCTGCTGTTCAGCCTGGTCATCGGCGGCCTCTACATGGGCTGGTTCACGCCGACTGAGGCCGGTGCTGCGGGGGCTTTCGGCGCGCTGGCGATCGGCTTGGTGCGGCGCAGCTTGGATTTCAAGGGCATCGTCCAGTCCATCGTCGAGAGTGCGCGCATCTCGGCCATGGTGGTGTTGCTGATCACCGGCGCCGTGCTCTTCGGCCGCTTTCTAACGGTGTCGCGGCTGCCCTTCGAACTCGCCGAATGGGCCGCGGCCCTGCCCGTGGCGCCCTTTGTCATCATGCTGGTGGTGATGGGCATCTACATCGTTGGCGGCATGCTGATGGATGCGCTGGGTTTCCTCGTCGTATCGGTTCCGATATTCTTCCCGCTCGGCATCGCACTGGGTTACGACCCGGTCTGGTTTACCGTGATCCTGACCATCGTCACCACCATGGGCGCGGTGTCGCCGCCGGTCGGCGTCAACGTTTTCATTGTGCACGGCCTTGCGCCCGAAATACCGATCCATACGATCTTCCGTGGCGTTGCTTATTTCCTGCTATCCTTCGTTCTGTGCATCGTCCTGATTTGGGTCTTCCCCTCGACCGTGCTGGCACTGCCCAACTTGATGCTGGGGGCGGGATGAAAGTCGGCGCTGGCAATACGGCGATTTCGGCCTTGGAGGATGCAAGCGCATAACGCTACTTGGCGTGGTTCAAAAACTCCGGTTTTCGGGTAACACTGCTATGGCGACACCCACGCGCGCGGCTGGCGCAGCTTCCAGCGCGTGATGGCCAAACTGCCGCAACTTCAAACTTCGCCGCAAGGCGCGCAGCAGTTGCGGGATCTGAGCCAGGCGGCGCTGGCCGATGACAGTGGGCAAGCGGTTGAGCAACTGTTACCAGTTGTGTAATTTACCAAGAGGATAAGGCTATGAAAGTAGAGCAACTTGTCGAACCTGATCGTGTGCATAAACACGTTTATACCGATCAGGCAATATTTGATGCCGAGATGGAGAAAATCTGGGAGCGCACTTGGGTGTATTGCGGACATGAATCACAAGTCAAGGCGTCGGGTGACTATTACGCGGTGACCATAGGTCGTCAGCCGATGATCATGGTGCGCCAGGGTGATAGCAGTGTTCAAGTGCTTTACAACCGTTGCCCGCACCGCGGCGTGCAGTTGGTGGGGAACCTGCACGGCAATACCGGCACCTCATTTGTCTGCTCTTACCACGCATGGAGCTTTCACCTGAATGGCACGGTACGCGCGATTCCGCTGGCCAAAGGCTATGAAGGAACGCGCATGACCCGCGACAACCCCGACTGCGGCATGAAGCGGGCCGCGCGAGTGGACAGTTACCGCGGCTTTGTTTTTGCTAGTCTGGTTGATGAGGGTCCGTCTCTGACAGAATTTCTGGGCGAGGCACGGATCGCCTTCGACGATATGTGCGACCGTTCGCCCGTGGGCGAAGTCGAGGTGGTGCCGGTATGCCACCGCGTAATGCAGCATTCCAACTGGAAGTTCTTTATGGAAAATCAGCTTGATGCGCTGCATCCTTCCGTCACGCACCAGTCCACCGGAATTTCGGCTGGCCGGGTCGAAAAGAGGATTAAAGCCGAGCGCGGCTCTGCGCCCTTGTACTACCACTACCTGTCCACTTTCGCTTCCAGCTTTGAGCAGTGGGATGCTGTGCAGACCATCAACTTCCCTTACGGCCATGGCATTCTCAAGGCCTACATGGGATTGAGGCCGCAAGACCCTGACACACTGGAGCACGAAGCACTGCTGGTCAAAGCCTACGGCGCCGAGCGGGCCGAAGAATACCTTTCTCGCAGCATCCACCATGTGCTGGTCTACCCCTACCTGTCTGTTCAATCGCCGTTGCAGCAACTGCGCTGCCTGCGGCCCATCGCACCCAATAAAACACAGTCTGAAATCTGGCATTTCCGCCTGAAGGGCGCACCAGAGGCTACGTACCGGCGCAGTTTGTGGTATTACAACCTCGTCAATTCACCGGCAACGATGATCAATGCCGACGACCTGGAGAACTGGGCCAAAGGTCAATGGGGACTGCAGTCCAACGGTGGTGACTGGGTCAGCTTCCACCGCTGGTATGGTGATGATCGGGAAGAAAATGGCGTGACATATTCAAACCACGGCACATCCGAAGTAGTCATGCGCAACCAGTTCCGCGCATGGACTCAATACATGTTGGCCTGACTGGAGTCACCCTATGAACAAAATCCCATCCAGCGCGCCTCAGGCCATTCCCAATGCCGGCCCCGACTTCGAGCGGCTGCTCGGGCAGGAAGTTGTGATCGAAGCCACGCAAGGCTCTGCACTCACTGGGGCGCAGTCGATCGAGCCTGATCACTCGCCTCGTGCATCGCAGGCTGGCTCCTCTGCGCAAGTGCGCCAGCTACCTCGCGCAGGCATCCTGTCGCGTACCAGCGCTGAGGCCGATGTGCAGCGAGAGGTCGAGCAGTTTCTGTACCTGCAAGCCGAATTACTGGACAGCAAGCACTGGCAGGCCTGGATTGATCTGTTTGATGCGCAGGGCGTGTACTGGATGCCCGTGATGCCGGAGCAGATCGAGTGGGAAGGATCGCCATCGATCTTTGCCGAAGACAAATTGATGATGGAAATCCGCAAGGGCCGGGTCTCACACCCTAACGCGTGGTCGCAGGCACCGATGTGGGAAACCAATCACCTCGTGAGCCACGTTGCGCTTGAGTCAGTCAGCGACACAGAAATCTGCGTGCGCTCGCGGTTTCACATGATGGAGCTGCGCAGGGACAGCGTGCGTCACTTTGGCGGCCGTTACCAGCACACATTGATTCGCGGAAACGACGGGGCGCTGCGCATCCGGCTGCAGCGCGTGGATATGTTCAATGGCCAGGCGTCTTTTGACTACGTCTTGCAAATCTGGGTCTAGTCAGTCAAATAACCTAACAGGAATAGTCATGTCAGTGTTACCCGAAAACCGGAGTTTTTGAACCACGCCCCCAAATGGTCGAGCAATTCGCACGCGACCTTTGCCCACTGTTCGATGCTGGCCGGCGCGTCTCCCGCAGCGGAGTCGCCGAAGCCGGCGGTGTCCATGGCGATCGCGCGCCGATGGGCACCGATCAAGGGCAGCACTGCGCGGTATTCAGCGTAGCTGCGCGGCGACTGGTGCAGCAGCAAAACAGCCGGGGCTTGGCGGTCGCCGCACTCGGCGTAGTTAACCTGCCCCACCGAGAGGTCGGCAAACGCGCTCCGGATAGTCATTCGCGGGTCTCGTCGGCAGGTGGGTGCCAGAGCCCCGCGTGCTTCAGCATGCCGAGCGTGCGTGACAGCACGTCGCGCCGGTAGGCCGCGATGTCGCGACCTTCGTAGTCGTAGAAGCCGCTGCCGCTCTTGAGGCCGAGCCGGCCCGCTTCGACCATGCGATCCACGATGGCGGGCGCGGTGTAGCGGTCCCGGTCGATCGACGCCGACATCTCCCGGCTGGCATGGTGCAGGATGTCGCATCCGCCAAAGTCGATGAACTCGACCACACCGATGGCTGCGAAGCGCAGGCCCATGCCGTAGCGCGTGGCCTTGTCGATTTCCTCGGCGGTGGCGGCGCCCTCCTCGATCATCCGGGCCGCTTCGTTCATCACCAGCGCCTGGAGCCGAGGCACGATGTAGCCGGGGGTCGCACCGCACACGACCGGGAGCTTGCCGATGGCCTCCATCAACGATTTGGTGCGCGCCAGCACTTCGGGATCGGTGCCGGGATGGCAGCTGATCTCGACCACCGGGATCACGTAGGCCGGGTTGAGCCAGTGCATATTGAGGAAACGCTCGGGCCGGCGCACCATCGCAGCCAGTTGCGTCACAGGGATGCTGCTGGTGGTCGAGGTGAGAATTGCGTCGTCGCGGCAGTGCTTGTTGAGCTGCTCGATGGCCTCGCGCTTGGCCGCCAGGGTTTCGGGGACGCCTTCAAACACCAGCTCCGCGGCCTTCAGCGCCGGCGGCGCATCGGCCGCATTCACGAATTCGACACGCGCCGCGATCATGTGGATTTGCGCCGGGTCGATCACGCCGAGCTGAGCCAGTCCCGAAAGGCTGGCCGCGATCTCGGCTCGCGCCTCGCCGCGCAGCTTGTGCCAGTCCTCGACGCTGCGCGGACGCAAGTCGACCAGGGAGATGCGATGCCCGGCGTACGCAAACGCGATCGCGATGCCGCGCCCCATGCGCCCCGCGCCAACGGCGGCAAAGCGGGGTGGCGTTTTATTCACCATCGTGCAAGCGCTGCTTCAGCTGCGCCAGCGTCAACCCCGCCAGGCCGAGCGTTTCGAAAGTGCGCGGACCGACGCGCAGATCGCGGCCCAGGAAACCGCCGGCGACGGCCAGAAGGCCATGCGCGATCGGTGCATCCACGCCGGTATAGCGCGCCGCCGAGGCGAGAAAAGCCAGCCCCAACTCAGTGTCTTCGGTGATGTAGCGGTGGACATAGAGGTCGATGTTCTCACGCCAATCGCCCGATTTCACGAGCTGCTTGTGCGCATCGCCATACATCCATTGGTCGTTGTTGTAGTGGTCGGCCAAGGGATAGTGCGGCCCGCTCTGGCCCAGGGCCTGGCGCACCGCAATGCGTTCCTGATCAAGCCGGTCGGTCACGTCACGCACGGCGCGCTGCGTGCCTTCGTTGTGAATGTCCCAGCGCTCGAAGTGCTGCAAGGGCGCGGCATTCATCACCATCAGCGGCGGGTGGATGATGGGTCCCGCGTTCATCAGCGCCCCCGACAGCGCGTCGCCGCAGCCATGCACGCTGGGGTAGACCTTGCGGATCACTTTGATCGTTTCGCGTTCCTTGCGCGCCGGATCCACGCCGGCCGGCAGGCGGATGGCACGAATGGTGATATTCACTTCGCGCTCGCCGTGCTTGCG